>DATFXS010000633.1:0-9361 GCA_035315605.1 Polyangia bacterium | reverse complement strand
CGCCCCGCCGACGACGAGCTGTGGGACGACCTGCGTGCCGACGCGGGCGCCGCGGGCGCCTGGGAGGAGCTGGTCGAGCAGGCATCCGAGATCGCTCAGGCGGCCGGCCCCACGCCCGGCGCCGCGCGCATCTGGCGGGAGCTGGCCCGCGCGCTGCGCGACAACCTCGATCGCCCCGAGGACGCGCTGGCGGCGTACCGTGAGGCTCTGATAGCGGACCCCGCCGATCGCGAGACGCGCGACGCGGAGGCGGAGCTGCTGCGGCGGCTCGCGCGCTGGCAGGACCTGGCGGAGGTGCTGCGCGCGTCGTCGGCGGAGGCGGACGAGCCAGGGCGCGCGGTGGCGCACATGCTGGAGGTGGCGGAGCTATACGAGGCGCAGCTCGCCGACGAGGCGAGCGCCATCACCGCGTACGAGTCGGTGCTGGCGATCGATCCCGACGCCTCGGGCGGCATCGCGGCGCGCGCGCTGGAACGGCTGTACGAGACGCAGAAGCGCTGGGCCGACCTGGCCCGGTTGCTGGAACGGCGCGCGCTGCAGGCGCCGCCTCCCGACGCGATCGCGCTGCGGCGGCGGCGCGCGGAGATCCTGGCCGGCGAGCTGGACCAGCTGGACGAGGCGGCGGAGGAGCTGGAGCTCCTGTCGGCCGACAACCCGGAGATCGCGGACCGCGGCCTGCTGGCGCAGCTGGAACGGATCTACCTGCGCGCGGAACGCCACGACGACTACCTGCGCACGCTGCAGCGCCAGGCGGACGCCGTCGCCAATCCGGTCGAGCGGGTCGCGCTGCTGCGCCGGCTGGCCTCCGAGGGCGAGCAGCGGCCCGAGGGGGTGGACCGCGCCGCGGAGGCGCTGGAGCAGATCTTGCGCCTCGAGCCGCGCGACGCCGAGGCCTTCGCGTCGCTGGAACGGATCTACCGCGCCGCGGAACGCCCCGCGGCGCTGGCCGCCGCGATGTCGAGGCGCCTGGCGGTCACCGACACGATCGAGGCGCAGCGCGAGCTTCTCGCCACCCTGGGCGAGATCTACGAACGCGAACTGGACGAGCTGGAGCCGGCGCTCGACGCGTATACGCGCGCCGAGGTCGCGGGCGACACGCGCGCGCAGACCTACGCGGCGATCGATCGACTGGCCGAGCGGCTCGGGCGCTGGGACGCGGCGGGCGAGGCGGCGCGCAAGTGGGCCGAGATCGCGGCCGAGGACGCGGGCGCGCTGGCGGCGCTGGCGCGCGTGCGCCGCCACGGCGGCGACTACGAGGGCGCGCTGGGACTGTTCATCGACGCCGCCGAGCGCGAGACGACCGGGCCGGGACAGGCGGCGCTGCTGACCGAGGCGGCGCTGATCGTGCAGGGCGGCCAGGGACGCGAGGGCCAGCAAAGTCAGCAAAGTCAGCAAAGTCAGGAAGAACAGGCCGTCGAGCTGTACGTTCGCGCGCTGGCGGCCGATCCCGACCACGCCGCCGCGGCCGAGCGCCTGGCCGAGATCTACGCTGCGCGCGGGCGCTGGGCCGACGTCGAGGAGCTGCTGGACATTGTCATCGACGGGCTGGAGCCGGGCGAGACCGACCGGCTGGTCGCGCTGGAGATGAAGCTGGCGGAGGCGTGCGTCCAGCTGGGCAAGACCGACAAGAACAAGATGGACAAGGCCCTGGACGCGCTGGCGCGCGCCCACGAAGCCCGCGCCGAGTCGCTGCCCGTGCTGCACAAGTACGGCGACCTGCGCATGCAGCGACGCGAATGGAAGGACGCGCTGGCGCTGTACGAGACGATCCTGCGCGATCAGCGCCAGACGCTGGCGCCGGCCGAGGCGGCCGAGGTGGCGATGCAGATGGGCGCGTGCCACACCGAGCTCGGCAACCCGGACGAGGCGTTCGCCGCCTACAAGGAAGCGAAGGGCTTCGATTCAAAATATCGCCCGGCGCTGGATGCGCTGGCGGCCGCCTACGCCGCGAAGGGCGACTGGGCGGGATGGGTCGCGGAACGGCGCGGGCTCGCCGAGATCGCCGAGCCAGAGGAGAAGGCGGCGCTGCAGGAGGAGATGGGCGACGCGTATGCCGACAAGCTGTCGGACGCCGAGCAGGCGGAGGGCTGTTACCGCGCGGCGCTGGAGCTGGAACCCGGCCGGCGCACGACGCTGCACAAGCTGCTCGACGTCTACACCAAGCAGTCCCGCTGGCAGCCGGCGATCGATCTGCTGAACCAGCTGGTCAAGATCGATGAGGATCCGCAGGTGCGGGCGCGCACCCTGTACACCGCGGCGCTGATTCTGCGCGACGAGCTGAAGCAGCCCGACGAGGCGGCGTCGCTGCTGGAGCGCTGCCTCGACGAGGCCCCCGACATGACGATCGCGTTCGAGGACCTGGAGGGGCTGCACAAGGTCGCCGCCGACTGGAAGGCGCTGGCGCACAGCTATCGGCGCATGATCAAACGCCTCACGACCGACGCGCCGCACGCGTTCCGTCTCGGCCTCTGGACGCGGCTTGGCGAGCTGGCGATCAAGCGCCTGCACGATCGCAAGGTGGCGATCGCGGCGTACGAGGCGGCCGCGGCGCTGGAACCGACCGACGCCACCCGCCAGGAGACGCTGGCCCACCTCTACGAGCTGTCCGGCCCCGACAGCCGCGAGCAGGCGATCGCCGCGCACCAGCGTCTGCTCGCGCGCGATCCCCACCGGACCGATTCGTACCGCGCGCTGGCCAAGCTGTACGGCGACGGCGACGAGTTCGACAAGCAGTGGTGCGTCGCCTCCGCGCTCTACTACCTCAAGAAGGCGGACCCGAGCATCGACGCGATCTTCCGCCGCCACCGTCCCGCCCAGATCCGGCTGCCGCAGCGGCCGTTCACGGAGGAGATCTGGCAGCGCATCACTCACCCCGACGAGGACCGGCTGCTCGGCAAGCTGTTCGCGGTGGCGGGGCCCTATCTGTCCGCGCGGCTGGCGAAGGTGCCGGCGGACATGGGCCTGGGGCGGCGGCACCGCGTCGACACGCTCACCGATCGCAGCCCGGCGGTGCTGGCGGTCGTCCAGCTGGCCGAGTTGATGGCGCTGCCGGTGCCCGACCTTTACCGCGGCGAGAACGAGAACGCCCAGACGGTGATCCTCAACCTGCAGTACAAGGGCCGGCCGCGGGCGGCGCTGGCGCTGGCGCCATCGACGCAGCGGCGCAGCAGCTTCGACCTCGTGTTCGACGTCGCCGAGCAGCTGGCGTTCCTGCGCCCCGAACGGATCCTGCGCTTCGTCTTCGGCACGCCCGGCGGCATCGAGCTGGGCATGCGCGCCGCGCTGGTGCTGGGCACGCCGCCGGCGGGCCCGATGGCCGGGAACCCCGAGCTCGCCCAGCTGGTCGAATATCTGCGGCGCACGATCGCCCCACCGGTCGTGTCGGAGATCGTCGCGGCCGGGCGCGCGCTGGTGGAGGCGCGCGGCGAACAGGTAGACACCACGAAATGGCTGGGCGCCACGCACCTGTCGGCGGCGCGCGCGGCGCTGGTGCTGACCGGCGATCTCGGCGCCGCCGCGCGCGTGATCATGAGCGAGCCGATCCCGCTCACGCCCATCTCGGTCCAGAAGCGCCTGCTCGATCTGGTGGCGTTCTCCGTCACCGACGACTACTTCGCCTGCCGCCGCCACCTCGGCCTGCAGGTGGCGTAGCGGCGCGTCGATCTTCTTGCTTCTTGCCTGGCTCCCTTCGTGCATGTCGTCCGGAGCGGCAGATGAATCTCCGCCATTTCGTGCGCTCCCGATTCGCGTCACCACGACACGCCTGTCGCGGTCTCGCGCGCGCGGGCGTAGGTCTGATCGCGGGGACGGCGCTGCTGGTCAGCTGCACGACGACACACTTCCTGGCACGCAGCGATGAGCCGGACACCCGCGCGCAGCTGAGCGCGCTGGCAGCCGAAGGCGACGGGCACGTGCACCTGCTGGCATACACGGTCAGCGGACGCGCACCGACGAGCTTCAGTGTCTCGGGCGTCGACCCGTCCGGCTTCGTCGTCGAGCAGGCCCCCGGACAATCGCTCGTCGTCCCGCTGTCGCAAGTCGCATCCGTCAGCCGCACCAATCGGCGAAGAGGCGCGTGGGAAGGGGCCATCGCGGGCGGGATCCTCGGCTTCGTCGCGCCGCTGATGCTCCGGGTTTTCATCCCCAGCGCTTTCCAGACCGGCTGCGCCGACGACTGCGGCGGCCAGCCCAGCGCAACTTCGACGGCGCTGCGCGTAGGCGTCGTCGGCGGTCTCCTCGGCGCCGTCCTCGGCGCCGCGTTCGGCGCGAATGCAGGGCACGAAGACCGTTTCGTCGTCGCGCCCTGAAATGATCGATCAGTGGCCGGCGAAAATCTCGCCGGCCTCGATCGCGACCGGCAGGCGGTTGTTCTCGGGCGGCTGCGGGCAGGTCGCGTGCGGCGTGAAGGCGCAGGGCGGCGAGTACGCGCGGTTGAAGTCGATCACGACCTTGCCGTTCGTGGGCGGATCGGCGTAGAGGAATCTCCCGCCGCCGTAGGTGGTCTTTCCCGCCGTCCGATCGCGAAAGATGAAGAACAGCTGCGTCTCCCCCGGCTCCAGCACCGCGTCCAGGCGCAGGTGCGGCGCGCCCGGCGCGGCGTCGAGCGCGAACGACGCGTAGCCGGGGCTGGGCATGCGCTCGACGGTGCCGAGCACGGTCGGGACGTCGAGAGTAACCGGCTTGGGGTGCAGCACGAACGTCGCCACGATCCGGTAGCGCGGATCGATCGGGAAATAGTGCAGGCCCTTGAACCGGGCGCGCGCCGGGTTCTTCATGTCCTTGATCCGAACACCGAGGCGGCCGCCGCGATCGATGATCTGCATGGTCAGCGCGCCCAGCGACAAGACGTCGGGCTCCGCGCCGCCGGCGTCCGACCGAAGGGCCGCGCGCGTCACCGGCTTGCCCGCCAGCGTCACCGCGACGCCAGGCTCCACCTCCACGCGCACCCGCCCGCCCTCGAGCACGAACTTCCCCGCGCGCGGCGGCGCCGACCCGGCCGGCAGCACGACGTCGTTCGCGGCGTCCGTTCCGAAGCGATTCGGTCCCGGTTTCAGCCAGACGAGGCCCGCCACCGTCAGCCAGCCGCCGTCGGCCGTCAACCGCTGCAGGCGCTCGCGCTGCCAGGCTTCGATTTCATGAACGTAGGCGCTGTCGGCGGCGACCGCGCCCGCCGCCGCGATCACCACCGCCGCTGCGCCCGGCCCGATCATCGCCGAATCAGCTGAGCCAGCGGGCCAGGAAGTCCGGGTGAAAGCCGAGACCGGCGAAGCCTGCGATCCCCAGCAAGACGCCGAGCCCGGCGAACGTCCAGGCGACGTAGAGCAGCCGGCGCTTGCGCGTCAGCGCCGTGATGCCGAGCAGCGCGATCGCGACCGAGTTCAGCGCCTCGGACATGTCGAACTGGTCGTCGTGCGTGTTCAGGCGGTCGTACTCCTTCTGGAACCCCTCCGCCGTCTTCTTGATGTCCGCCTTCTCCTGCTCGTAGAGGTGAATCTTCGCGTCGTAGTCGGCGAGCTTCTTGTCGACCAGCGCCCGTGCCTCGGGCGTCATCGACGATCCCGCAATCTCCCGCTGCAAGACCAGCTGGTCGCGGGCCGATTCGGCGATGTTCAGCTTCGTCCCCTTCGCCTGGAAGTACGACCATTCGTCGACGCCGCTGGCCTGCGCCTGCTCCATCGCCTGCACGATGTTGCCGTCCTTGACGTTGCAGACGGCGATGAACGTCGCGACGATCGCGACGCTGACGGCGACCAGGCCGTTCAGGTTCGAGCCCCCCTCCCCTTCGCCCCCGCCCTCCTTCGCCTTTTCGACCGCTTCGCTGACGGTGTCCGAGAGATCGCTCATGTCGCCCATGCTACCCCGGAAGCCCCGGGCCACCAGTTCGCGATCAGCAATGCATTGCTGTCGACGTTAATACATTAACGACCGACGTGGCAGGCCGTCTTCCAAGCCCCCGTTTCATGCGGCTTCGCGAATGGCAGAGCCGATGCACTCGAGAGGGCCCAGCCCTAAGGAGGGGCTTCAGATGACACTCACCACACTGACAACCCTGTTCACCAACCACTGGATCGCGATCATTGCGGCCCTGGCGCTCGGCGCGTTCTGCATCGTCGTCGGCAGCACCTGGATCATCCGCGAGAACGAATCGGGGCTGGTCATAAAAAAATACGGACCCGCGCTCGCGGCCGGTCGATTCATCGCGCTCGACGGCGAGGCGGGATACCAGGCGCGCATGCTGCCGCCCGGGTGGCATTTCGTGCCGTTCCGGTGGCAGTACCGGGTGGTCAAGGTGCGGACGGCGGTGGTTCCGGCCGGCGAGATCGCGCTGGTCGTGGCCGCCGACGGCGCCGCCATCCCGCCCGAACGCATGCTCGGACGTGAGATCGCCTGCGACCACTTCCAGGACGCGGAGGCGTTCCTGCGTGGCGGCGGCGAGCGCGGGCGACAGCTCGCGTTCCTGACGGCCGGAACCTACCGGATCAACCCGGCGCTGTTCCAGCTGGTCACCACCGACAACGCCGAGAGGCACGGCATGGTGCCGGTCGATCTGTGCGTGAAGACGGTCGCCGCCGACACGGTCGGCATCGTCACCACGCTGGACGGCCGTCCCATCCCGGCCGGCGATCTGGCCGGACCGCCGATCAAGGGCCACGACAGCTTCCAGCGCGGACAGCGCTTCATCGAGTCCGGCGGCTGCCGCGGCCTGCAGGAGGACGTGCTGCTGGCCGGGTCGTGGAACTTGAACCCGTGGTTCGTCCGCGTCGAGCTGACGCCGATGCTGCAGATTCCGATCGGCTCGGTCGGCGTCGTCGTCAGCTACGTCGGCAAGGAACACGTCGACGTGTCGGGCGAGGGGTTCAAGCACGGCGATCTCGTCGAGCGCGGCGGCAAGGGCGTCTGGGTCGAACCGCTGCTGCCCGGCAAGCACCCGCTGAACCTGAAGGTGATGAAGGTCGAGCTGGTACCGACGACCAACATCGTCCTGAACTGGGCGGAGCGGACGGAGGCGCATGCCTACGACAACAACCTGTCGTCGATCGCGGTGCGGTCGAAGGACGGATTCTCGTTCAGCCTCGACGTCGCGCAGGTGATTCACATCGGCGCGAAGATGGCGCCGCGCGTGATCTCGCGCGTCGGGTCGATGCAGAACCTGGTCGACCACGTGCTGCAGCCGACGGTCGGGAACTACTTCCGCAACTCGGCGCAGGAGGTGACGGTGCTGGAGTTCCTGTCGGCGCGCAGCGAGCGGCAGCGGCAGGCGAAGGAGGCGATCCGCATCGCGCTGGAGACGTACGACGTCGAATGCATCGACACGCTGATCGGCGACATCGTGCCGCCGGCGGAGTTGATGAAGACCCAGACCGATCGCAAGATCGCCGACGAGCTGAAGCGGACCTACGACGTGCAGCGCGAGTCGCAGGAGAAGCGGCAGCAGCTGGAACGCGAGCGCGCGGTGGCCGACCTGCAGGCAGAGGTCGTCCGCAGCGAGCAGATGGTGCGCATCGCGGAGCAGAACGCCCACGCGGCCGCCGAGGCCGCCAAGGGCGAGGCGGCGGCGACGCGCCTGCGCGCCGACGCGGAGGCGGACGCCACGCGCGCGCTGGGCGCGGCGCGCGCCGACGCCTACCGGCAGGGGCAGGCGGCGATCGGACCGGCGGCGTACTCGGCGATGCAGATCGCCACCATCGTCGGCGAGCGGGGCATCAAGATCGTGCCCGACATCTCCGCGGGCGGCGGAGGCGGCGGGCTCGCCGAGGCGCTGATCGCACGCATGCTGGGCGGCGCCGTCACCCAGGTCGACGCCGTCGGCGCGGTCAGCCGCGGCGGCGCCGGGAACGGCGGCGCGGCCCAGGGCTGACGCCGGCGAGCGATGGGCCCGGACGGGCGTATGTCCCGTCCGGGCCCGTTCCCTGCTACCTTATGTTTCATAGCGATAACCTAGGGAGGGACGGGCCATGATTATTTCGATGGACGAACTGCTGCGGCGGCTCGTGCTGCTCGGATTGCCGCTCGTGCAGGTGAGTTGCTCGAACCGGCAGTTGCAGAAGCTGGTCGATGGATCGACGGACGTCTACGTCCTCAACGACGCAAACGGTGGCTCCGGCGGAATCGGCGGCATCACGGGCGGCGGCGGCGTCTTCGGCGCCGGCGGTACGGGCGGCATGCCCGGTGTGGGCGGCGTCGGCGGCACGGGCGGCCGCGGCGGCATCGGGTTCTGGGACGCGGGCTCCAGTTGCGGGCCCACCTTCGAATATCTTTACCGTGTCAGCCGATCGGGCACCGTCTGGGACACGATTCCGCCTGCGCTCAATTGGTCCAGCCCCTTCAACCGGCCCGTGGAGGCTGCGGCCTGGGACAAATGCGAGACGAACGACGACTGCCTGGACCTCTGTAATGAGGTCGCCCAACTGACCAGCCCACAGGTGCTCGGTTTCGGTGCCTGCCAGAACGTTCGGCCCGGTGACCCGGTCGGGGACGGCGGGATCGATCCGCCGGACGCCGGACCGATGGCTGACGCAGGCGATCCGACGCTGGATCTTCTGACCAGCTGGTCCTACCTGTGCAGCGGGCGGCGGCCGGAAGGGCACATGCCGGGCGTGCAGACCGACTGCGGATCGCCGATCGGGCGCTGGCTCGCGCAGACGGCGGCGCTGGAGGCCGCTTCGGTGCCGGCTTTCCAGCGGCTCGCGCGCGAGCTCGCGGCACACGGCGCGCCCAGGCGTCTCGTCCGTGCGGCCCGGCGCGCGGCGCGCGACGAGGTCCGTCACTGGCGGCTCATGTCGGGCGCGGCCCGCGCGCACGGCGCGCGGCCGACGGTCGCGTCCGTGAAGCCGCTGCCGGTAAGGCCGCTGTTCGAGATCGCCGCCGAGAATGCCGCCGAGGGCTGCGTGCGCGAGACGTTCGGCGCCGCGACCGCGGCGTACCAGGCGCGCCACGCCCGCGATCCGCTTCTGCGCGCGCTGATGGCGACGATCGCCGTGGACGAAGCCCGTCACGGCCTGCTCGCCTGGGAGGTCGACCACTGGGCGCGCGCCGCGCTCGGCGACGGCGCAGCGCGTGCGCTGTCGGCCCACCGGCGAGCCGTCGCCGACGAGATCGCGCGCGACACCGCGGCCACGACGGCGCCGGATCCGTCGCTGGTCAGCCATCTCGGCCTGCCCCCGCCCGCGGCGCTGCGGCAGCTCGCCGGCCACGCGAGCCGCCTGATCTGGAACGACGCGATCGCCTGATCGGGCGCGCGCTGCGGTCAGCGCCGCTTGCGGGAACGGCGGCGCGGCGCAGGGCTGACGCCCGCACCGGTCACGACGGCTCCTGGCTGAACGACGCCCAGCCGCCGCATCATGGCGCGCACGGTCCCACC
>DATFXS010000632.1:0-8765 GCA_035315605.1 Polyangia bacterium | reverse complement strand
GGCCAGCGCCGGCAGCGGCGGAACCGGCGGCACCAGCGTCAACTGTGATCCGGTGGCGCAGACCGGCTGCACGACCGGCCAGCGCTGCACCTGGGTCTACACGACGACCACCACCGGGCACCCCGCCTGCCTGGCCGACGGAACCGTGAACGTCGGCGGCGCGTGCACGTACGGCGCCGCGGGCGAAGCGACCGGCTTCGACAACTGCAAGAAGGGCTCGTCGTGCGTCAACAACGTCTGCGAGACGGACTGCACCGCCTCGCCCGACAGCTGCGCGACCAACTACGCCTGCGTCGTCTACATGGGCGCGCCATTCAATCTGGACGGCATGCAGAACTACGGCTTCTGCGAGCCGACCTGCGACCCGCTGACCCAGAAGCGCAGCACCGACAACGCGGCGGCGTGCGGCAGCCCCAACCCGGCCGCGCCGACCCGGGGTTGCTTCGGCCAGCCCGACTCGAAATTCACCTGCATGGATATCGTGTCGACGACCAACACCAACGGCGTCGTCGTCGCACCGCCGCTCCAGCTGAACACCTGCGCGCCCGGATACGAGCCGCTGCTGCTGCAGAGCACGGGCAGCAACAACATCATCTGCGTCGCGCTTTGCAAACCGGCCGACACCTCGTCGGCCAGCCCGGGCATGGCCGCGGGTCAGACCGGCAGCGGCTACACCTGCCCGGACAAGGGCGCGGGTCCGCCTTCCGAATGCCGGTACTGGTGGTCGCTGGAGTACTTCACGACGGCCCCGGACTCGTATGGCAACACGCTCGGGTACTGCATGAACTACCCGAACTACAAGTACGACAGCAACAACGACACCGTGCCGGACACCGTCTACCCGAGCTGCACGACGCTGTCGCCCACCGCGCACAATTTCGACACCACGTTGAGCGACGCCCAGATCTTCGGCTGCATGGCCTATCCGTAACCGCCGCGCGATGGCGTCCGATCCCAGCGCGCAGCCGCCTCGCTTCGACGTCGCCGGCAAGATCGCGCTGGTGACGGGCGCCGCGCGCGGCCTCGGGCGTGCGTGCGCGATCGCGCTCGCGCAGGCGGGGGCGGACGTCGCGCTCGGTTATCGCGACGCGCGCGCGGACGGTGGCACGACGGAGGCGATTCGCGCGCTCGGGCGCCGGGCGCTGCCGCTGCAGATGGACATCACGCGCGGACCGGAGATCGAAGCCGCGGTCGCTGAGGCGGTGCGGGCGTTCGGCCGCATCGACATCCTCGTCAACAACGCCGGCATCGGACCGCCGAACCCGGCCGAATCCGTCACCGAGACCGACTTCGATCGCACGCTGGCCGTCAACCTGAAGGGGACGTTCTTCGTCAGCCAGGCCGTCGGGCGCGTGATGATCCAGAACGGCGGCGGCCGGATCGTCAATCTCGGGTCGCAGGCGGGCGCGGTCGCGCTGCCGACCGAGTCCGTCTACTGCATGACCAAGGCGGCGATCGCCCACCTGACGAAGTGCCTGGCGGTCGAGTGGGCGCGCCACGGCATCAACGTCAATGCCGTGGCGCCGACGTTCATCCGGACGCCGGGGACCGTGAAGTGGCTGCAGGACGACGCCTTCCGGACCGATCTGCTGGCGCGCATCCCGCTCGGACGGGTGGGCGAGCCGACCGACGTGTCGGCCGCCGTCGTGTTCCTCGCCTCGCCCGCGGCCGCGTTGATCACGGGCGCGACGATTCTGATCGACGGCGGCTTCACCGCGCGCTGAATTACAGCGCGCCCTCCGACGCCTTGTCCGGCTTTCCGTTCGAGCCCGCCAGCGGACCGAAGAAGTTTCCGAACGGATTCAGGAACGGCGCGAAGTACCCCGGCAGCCCGTCCTTGCCGACGGGCAGCACCATCACCTTGCCGCCGCCGCCCCCGAGCGCGTGCGACAGCGCCTCCAGCGCCTGCACGCGCACGTAGTTGGGCGTCAGGTTCTGCGCCGCCGCCTGGATGCGCACGCGGTCGGCCTCGGCGCGGACGCGGATTGCGTGGGCGTCGGCGTCGGAGCGGATCTTGACCGCCTCCGCCTCCGCCTCCGCCCGCGCCAGCTCCGCCTTCCGCTTCTCCTCCTCGATCTGGATCTGCGCCGTCGTCTCGGCCAGCTGCTGCTCGGCGCGCAGCTTCCGCTCCATGCCTTCCGTCTCCAGCACGGCACGCTTCTTCTCGGTGACGATGCGCGCGTCCCGCTCTGCCAGCGTCAGCTCGACCTCCTTCGCGCTGACCAGCTGCCGCTCGCTCGCCTTGCGGTTCGCGGCCGCCTCGACGTCGGGCGGCAGATCGAAGTGCTGGATGGCGACCTCGGACAGCTCGACGTGCTTGCCTTTGAGGTGCTCGACCAGCGCCGCGTGGATCGCCTTCTCCACCGTGTGCGTGTCCGTCGCGATCTGCATGTGGTCGAACTGCCCGGACGCGTCGCGCACCGCCGCGAACAGCGCCGTCTTGACGACGCCGTCGTAGTAGTGAGGACCGACCTCGGTGTCGAGGGCGTAGATGTCGCGCGCGTCGGGGCGCACGACGACCGCCACGGCGATGTCCATGTGCAGGCCGTCCTTCGTGTGGATGTGGATCTCCTCCTTGTGCGAGGTCCAGCGCATGTCGTACGTGATGTAGTCGTTCCAGGGCATGTGCCAGTAGAGACCGCTGCCGACGGGCTCCTTGCTGAGCCCGTGGCTGGTCGAGAAGAACAGCGCGCGTTCGTGCCCCTCGACCGTGGTGGCGCAGCCGGAGGCAGCGGACGCGGTCAGAACGACCGCAGAGATCGGAAACAGATGCAGACGAATCGTGGATCGGGTCATGACGAGACTCCTTGCTTCGAGAGAAATCGCGAAAAAGTCGCAGGTGTGCGGATCGCGGCCGGCGCGCGCGGACGGACCGCGGGCCTGGCGCCGCTTGCGGATTGTGAGAACCAGGAAAGACGCGAGACCGATGGGGTCTCTGCGAATCGCGACTTATGCGGGTGGCGAGTTCTTCGGCGCGAGGCGGTAGATCGGGAAGCCCGCGATCGCGAGCGGCGTCGCCGCGGCGACGGGCGCGGGCGCGGCCCGGGTGGTGGGGACGAACGGCGCGTCGGGGGCGCGGGGCGGCAGCTGATCGATGTCGTCGTCGAGCAGGCACTGCGCGTGCTCGTGGCGATCGGTCTCGACGGCGGCGGACTGCGCGCGGGCGTTGCGCGCGACGACCGGGCGGACCGCCTGCGCGTCGAGGTGGATCAGCTCGCCGTCGGCGGGACAGGTGACGTGCGCGACCAGCAGCTCGTCGGAGATCGCCGCGACCTGGCTGGCGAGCGCGGCGAACACCAGCGTTCGCGCGACGATCAGCCGGAGCCGTGAGCGGCGGGGGCGGGCCAGCACGACCTCAAGCGTAACGCCTGGCACACGCGCAGGCCAGGCCGAACCCGATCGGGCGACATACCGCGGCGCGCGGTCAGAAATCGATCATGGCCCTCCGGAGCTGGATGGACACCATCCAGGCGACTGCCGCAACGACGCCGACGATCGCGAGAACGACCCGCCAGGCCGCAACGGCCTCGTGGTCGACGCGATGGCCGTCCTGGGCGTCCCAGTAGGTGGCGCCCTGCCCGCGGAGTCGGGCGAAGGCGACCCACCCGGTCGCGAGACCGATGGTCTGGTAGGCGCCGAGGCCGAACGTCCAGACGGCCGCGGCCCGGCGCACCGCCTGGCCGAAGCGGAGCTTGGTCCCGTCGGCGGCGCGCACCCTGACGCACAAGAGCGCCTTGCCGGGTGTCGTCCCCCACGACGCCAGCAGCGCCGCCTCCAGCGGAATCGTCAGCAACACGAACGACGGGCCGATGATGTCGGGCAGAGCGGGATTGATGGCGACCGCGATCAAAGCCAGCCCCAAAAAGAACACCGCAACGTCGACGGTCCGCGCGGCCAGTCGGCGCCACGGCCGCCCGGGCCCGGGCGCGACCGGGTCGGCCCCAGCGGGCGCCCGGCGCGCCCGCCGAAAGGGAAACAGGAACAGCGCCAGCAACAAGAAGCTCTCCAGGCTGACGGTCACGAGGAGCGCCGTCACGTTCACCACCATCGTCGCCCGCGACGGCTGCGCCGTGCGACCGATCGCGCGCGTGAGCCCGATCGGCCCGGTCAGGGTGGCGTGCACTCTCGGCCCGGCCGCCGCCACCCGCGCGGCGATCAGATCGATCGGCCGGCGAAGCCCGGCCTGGATGGCGACGGCGACCGTCGGTTCATCGGGCCGCTGGCTCACACCGATCTTGCCCGCCATCGGCGAGCCGGCCGGACCGGGTGTCACCACCAGTCGTAGATTTCGGCCGTCGCGCTCGACGAGCAGGTCGATGGCCTCGCCCGCGTGCGGCGCCAGCAGGCGCCTGAGATCCGCGAATTCATCGACCGGCACGCCGGCAAGGGCGACGATGCGATCGCCGTCGCGCATTCCTGCCTCGGCGGCCGGTCCGCCGGGCGCGACGTCGACATGCATGCTGCGCCCGTCGATCACGCCCATGCTGTGGATCGCGACCGCCGACAGGACCGTGACCAGAAGATAGATGGCCAGCGGCCCCGCCAGGGTCAGCGTGAGCCGCAATGAGAACGATTGGCGCGCCAGATCCGTAGGGGGCGCCTCGCCGAACGGCGGCAATCGTCCAGGCACGCGTCCCAGCGCCGCGACCGCGGCGCGCGCGGCGATGAAAAGAAAGTACGGAAGGACGCCGGCCAGCAGGTAGACGCCCATCGTCGCCGAGAGGACCCACACGCCCGCATCATACGTCCACTTCTATTTCGGGGCCGGACCGCAGCCGACGTCGACGACCGTCGCGCCGGCGGGCGGCGCCAGCGTGAACGCCCCCGCGGGCTGCGCGCCGTTGATCGTCCGATCCTTGAAATCGATCTCGACGCCGTCGTCGAAGCTGCCCTTCCCTTCGGCGAAGCGGATCGTCTTCGGCAACCGCACGCCCGCGACGGTCTCGTGGTCTTCGTAGACGGTCCGCCAGAGCGGCGCGCCGTCGGCGCCGATGCGATCGACGGCGACCAGCGTCCGCGCCGCCCCGTCGCCGTGAAACGCAAACTGCAGCGTCCCCCCTTCGCGGGCGGGTACGACCAGAAGGTCGTTGCCGCCGTGCGCGTTCCAGCCGACCGAAGCCGTCGCCGGATCGATCGGCCCCGGTGGGCGCGCGTCGCCAAGCAGCACCGCGGCGACGTCCGCGGGCGCGAGCGGGATCCGGATCAGCGACGCCACGTTCGCGGGGCAGGCCGGGCCGCGCGAAAATTCGTTCTTGTGCACGTCGTACAGCGCGAACGTGGCGCCGTCGGTCGCCAGCGTCGCGACGGTCCCCTGCAGGGTCACCTCGGCCTCGAAGCGCAGGCGGCCGTCGCGCTCGACCAGCATGTTCACGGTCGCGCGCACGCGATCGCCGCCCAGCCAGCTGGTCGCCCGCACGCGCGCGTTCATCCCGCGCACGGCCGCCTGCTGCGCGGACAGCGCCGCGATCAGCGCTTCGGCCACGGGCGCCGGGTACGGCCGCGCCACCGGCTGCGCGTGCGCGCAGCACGCCGCCAGCGCCAGCAACGCCGCCGCCCCGGACCGCTTCATCGGCCGGCTGCGCTCTTTGCTTCCAGCGTCCGGATCCGATCGCCCAGCTCGCGCGCGACGCGTTCGTTCGGCTTGAAGCCGAGCGCGCGCCGGTAGGTCGCGAGCGCGCGATCGCGTTCCTGGCGTTTCGCGTACAGATCGCCGAGGTGCTCCGTCACCTCGGCGTCGCCCGGTTCCAGCCGCCCCGCCTGTTCCAGGTAGACGTCGGCGCGCGCCAGATCGCCGGCGTGAAAGTACGCCCACCCGAGGCTGTCGATGATCGCGCCCGACCCGGGCGACAGCACGACCGCCGCCTGCAGGCGCGGGATCGCGCGCGCCAGCTCGTGAGCGTGATCGGCGGCGACGAAGCCGACGAAGTTCAGCGCCTCGACGTTCCCCGGCTTGCGTCGCAACAGCCGCTCGCTGCGCGCGATGGCCAGCTGCCAGTCGCCGCGCCGATCGTCGATCGCGGCGCGCGCGAGGAGGAGGCGCGGATCGCCCTTCGCGTCGCCGTCCTTGCCGAGCGCCTCGTCCAGCCGGCGCGCCGCGCGCGCGGCGTCGCCCCGCTTCTCGTCGATCTGGCTGAGCGAGATGGCGAGATCCATGCGGCGGTCTTCCACCTGCGCGGGCGTGTCGCCCTGAGACGCCGCCGCCTGCGCGTCGGCGAGCGCGCGCTCGGCGTCGTCGGGCTTGCCCTGCTCGCGCAGGATCTCGGCGGCGCGCAGGCGCGCCTCGAAGCAGCTCGGATCGCGCTTGTCGACCGCCAGGTACGCGGCCACCGCGCCCGCCTTGTCCTCCTTCGCCAGCGCGGCCGCGCCCAGCAAGAGGCCGCGGCGCCCGGCGGCGAGCCCCAGCTTCGTCGCGCGCTCGACCAGCGCGACCGCGCGATCGGGCCGCTTGACCGTCCGTTCGAACGCGCTCGCCACCGCGAGCGTATCGGCGTCGCCCGCGTCGGCCACCAACCGATCGGCCAGCTCCTGCGCCTCGCCGACCTCGCCGCGCAGCACCAGCCAGCCCGCGAAGGCGTCGGCGACCTGCATCGGCTGCTCGGCCCGGTCGATCGCGCCGTGAAACGCCGCCTTGCCCGCCGCGATCTTGTTGGTCGCGACCTCGAGCTCGGCGAGCAGGATCCGCGCCTCGACGTCGTTGGGCTCGATCTCGATCGCGCCGGCCAGCGCCGCGGCCGCCTGATCCAGCGCGCCTGTCGCCCATCCGACCACCGCCAGCTGCACGCGGCCGCGCAGCGTCTCGGGCACGGCGTCGATCAGCCGGCGCGCCGTCTCCATCGCGGCCGGCAGATCCAGGGCGATGACCTGCGCCTCGGACAGCTCGAGGTGCGTGCGCTCGATCGACTCGGGATCGTCGTCGTCCACCGCCAGCCGGGCCGCCTCGCGCAGCGCCGGAATCGCCTGCGCGTGGTGCGCCTCGTCGTCGTACGCCTGGGCGAGGTGCGCCTTGGCGAGGTACCCCTCCACGGTCTCGGCGATCTCGAGCGACCGCGCGATCTGCTCGGCGGCGTCGTCCAGCCGGTCGATGCGAATGAACAGCTCGGCCAGGTGCGCGCGCGGCTCGGCCGCCTCCTGATCGAAAGGCAACGCGCGCTGCAGCTCGTCGGCCGCGTCCTTCCAGCGCTCCTCCTCCTCATACAGCATCGATCGCGCCACGTGCTCGTAGGCGTCCGGGCTGACCGCGCGGGAGACGACGACCTTGCCGTTCACGATCTTCGTTACGGGTTGCTGCGCCGTCGCGCAACCGACGGCGGCCAGGCAGACCGAAAGGAGGACCTTCTTCACAGCGGAATGTTCCCGTGCTTCTTGGGCGGATTCGAGTCGCGCTTGTTCGCGAGCGCGGTCAGCGCGCGGCAGAGCCGGGCGCGCGTGTCGCGCGGGCGGATCACCTCGTCGACGTAGCCGAGCGAGGCGGCCGCGTACGGGTTCGCGAACTTGGCGCGGTAGTCGGCGAGGTAGCGCGCGCGCGCCGCCGCCGGATCCTCCGCCTTGGCCAGCTCGTCGCGGAACACGATGTTGACCGCCGCCTCCGGGCCCATCACCGCGATCTCCGCTGACGGAAACGCCAGGCTGATGTCGCCCCGGATGTGCTTGGACGACATGACGTCGTAGGCGCCGCCGTAGGCCTTGCGCGTGATGACGGTCAGCTTCGGCACCGTCGCCTCCGCGAACGCATACAGAAGCTTCGCGCCGTGGCGGATGATGCCGCCCCACTCCTGCGCCGTGCCGGGCAAGAAGCCGGGGACGTCGACGAAAGTCACCAGCGGAAGATTGAAGCAGTCGCAGAAACGGACGAAGCGCGCCGCCTTCACCGACGCGTCGATGTCCAGGCAGCCGGCCAGGTGCGCCGGCTGATTTGCGACCAGCCCGACCGGCCGCCCGTCGAGGCGCGCGAACGCGACGATGATGTTGCGCGCGTGATCGGGCTGGATCTCGAACAGCACGCCGTCGTCGACGACACGCGCCAGCAGCGCGTGCATGTCGTACGGCTTCGACGCCTCGGCCGGCACCAGATCGTCCAGCGCCTCATCGGCGCGATCGGCGCGGTCCCGCGTCGGCAGCCGCGGCGGATCCTCGCGGTTGTTCTGGGGCAGGAACGCCAGCAAGGTGCGCAGTCCCTCCAGGCAGGCCGGCTCGTCGGGAAAGGCGCGGTGGGCGACGCCCGAGCGCATGGTCGCCGCCGCCCCGCCCAGTTCCTCCTTCGTCACCTCTTCGTGCGTGACGGCCCGGATGACGTCCGGGCCGGTGATGAACATGTGGCTGGACGATTCGACCATGAACACGAAATCGGTGATTGCGGGCGAGTAGACCGCGCCGCCCGCGCACGGCCCCAGCACCGCCGACAGCTGCGGCACGACGCCCGACGCCAGCGTGTTGCGCAGGAAGATGTCGGCGTACCCGGCCAGCGACACGACGCCTTCCTGGATGCGCGCGCCGCCGGAATCGTTGAGGCCGACGATCGGCGCGCCCGCCTTCATCGCCAGGTCCATCACCTTGCAGATCTTTCGCGCGTGCGCCTCGGCCAGCGAGCCGCCGAACACGGTGAAGTCCTGCGCGAACAGGAACACGGTCCGGCCGTGAACGGACCCGTAGCCGGTGACGAACATGTAGCTCGTCCCTTCCACCATCACCGTGAAGTCGGTGATGGCCGGCGAATACACCGCGCCGCCGGCACATGGGCCCATGACGACGGAGATCTGCGGCACGAC
>DATFXS010000631.1:0-4630 GCA_035315605.1 Polyangia bacterium | reverse complement strand
CGGGCCGCGCGAAGGATCCGCGCTCGCGTTCGCGGCGCTCATTCTCGGAATTTCTGCGTGGCGGCGGCGCCGGCGCCACGACCACTGACGGCGACGTTCGTCAAAGATCGCGCGCGCGGGAACCGAGGGGGAACTTCGAGGGCCGGTTCGCGTTAGTTTGTGCGCCCGACGTTCAATCCCCCCCATACCAGGAGCACCTGATGGCCATCGATCTGACGAAGTTCAGCGCCGTGGCGCGCGCGCTCAGCCACGTCAACCTGTTCGCGTCGGGCCCGCCCAAACCGCCCTACGGCAAGAAGCCGACCGTCGCGGCGGTCGTGAAGGCGATCAACGCGGGCGAGCCGGCGCTGCCGCTGGTTTATCGGACGCGATACGCCGACAAGCTCAAGGCCATGTTGCCGACGGCGATGTCGAACCCGCAGGGCCGGCTCGCGGGCGACAGCCTCGAGACCGTCACGGGCGCGGTCTACCAGCACGCGGCGAACATGCCGGTGGCGCAGCCGCTCAACCGGTTCCTGGCGGTGATCTCGAATCTCTATCGATCGTTCCTCGACGAGACCAAGCGCGCGAAGATCAGCCTGCCCAAGGTCGAGACGATGCCGCCGCTCGCGGTCTTCCAGAGCAACGGCCAGCAAGGACCGTTCACCAATCCCGTCGACGGCATGGAGGGTGAGTTCGGCATCGACGTCGGCGTCGTGTCGCTGCCGTCGGCCATGCGCGCGCATCCGATCCTGTGGGCGTCGCTGGCGCACGAGGTCGGCGGCCACGACGTGCTGCACGCCGATGACGGCCTGCTCGAGGAGATGGCCGGCAAGCTTCAGCAGCACTTCGGCGGCGGGCCGATCCAGCCGGGTGGGCACATCACGCCCGCACAGCTGCTGAGCCTGATCTGGCCGTGGTGGGTCGACGAGGCGGCGTCGGATATCTACGGCCTCCTCAACATCGGGCCGGCGTTCGCCCTGAACCTGGCGTTCTTCTTCGCGGGCTTTCGCGCGCCGAAGGGTGGGCTCAAGCCGAACGATCCGCCGCTGCTCGCGACCGTCTCGGGATTCGACCCGAACGATCCGTCGCGCGCGCTCGACGTCCACCCGACCGACATCCTCCGGCTCAGCCTGGCGATCGGCGCGACGCAGTCGCTGAAGGGCCTGTCGCAGGCGACGCGAACGGCGTACGTCAACGATCTGCGGCAGCTGATCACCCTGTGCTCGGGCGGCGCCACCCAGATCACGCTGGTCGGCTACGTCTACACGGACAACACGCACGCGGTGCCCGTGCAGGTGAAGGTGCCGATCGCGCCGATGCAGGCGGCGGCCGAGGCGGCGGGCTCGCTGATGGTCAGCGCGACGTTCAAGCGGCTGGCCGGCCACAGCATCCAGGACATCGAGACCTGGGACGACGCCGACGACGCGACGGCGCGCCACGCCGCCCAGCTGATGGGGGCGGGCCAGTCCGCGGTCGGCGCCGGCGACGACGCGCACCTGCTGGCGGGCGCGACGCTGGCGCTGCTCGACGCGCCGGCGAAGTACACCGCGATCAGCACGCTGCTCAACGCCGCGCTCGACGACAGCTACGCGCGCGACAAGATCTGGAATCCGCTGCAGCCCGATCCGTTCGCGATCCGGTCGATCGGATGGGACGGAAAGCTGCCGCCGCCGCCCGGAACGATCACGAGCGTGCTCGCCGCGTAAGGTCTCGCGGCGGAAACACGGCTCGCCGCGACATTCGTGTCCTGGCCGCATCATTCGGGGGCCGTCTTCTCGGGGCTTTTGCGCTGGTCCTCGCCTTGCTAGACACTGCAGCCATGGTCAGGCGCGCTGTGCTGATGACGGTCATGCTCGCGATGGGCTGTGGGGGTGGTTCGCTCGGCGGCGGGGGCGGCGCGGGAGGTGGCGGCGTGGGAGGTGGCGGCACCGGTGGCCAGACGACCGATGCTTCGGCCGACGCCACGCCGGCGGCCCTTGCGGCGCTGTGCGACCCGCCCCTGGGCGAAAGGCTGGCCGTCCCCACGGTGGCGGCCATGCAGGACGCGCTCCGCCATTCGTGGGTGCTCTGCTCGCCCATCGGTCTGTTCCGCCACGCGCAGGCCGGCATCACGATCGGCCCCGACGACCGCTGGTCCTACCTGCTCTGGTCCGTCGATCACCTGGAGGCGCAGCACGGGCTCGACAACGAGGGATCGGTCGAGTACCTCGCGACCGGCGACGCGATCGACCAGGTGAACTTCGTCAGCGATCTGAATCTGACCATCATCGCGGCCCCGCCCATCTTCAGCGACAGCCCCCGCATGCTCGTCATCAACAACGAGGGCGTCGAGACGTACACCTACGCGCAAGTACCCTAGCTGCGCGCTCCCTCACCAGACGCCGCGTGGCGGGATCCTGAGCGCGGGGGGTGTGGGCGCGGCGGGCGGCGCGGCGGGCGCGGCGGTGGCGTCGCGCTGCTTGCGCAGGAACGCGTCGATCGGATCCTCGTGCGACTGCGCCGCGGTCCCCGGCGGCGGCTGCGTCGTCGCCACCTCTTCCTCGCCCTCGCTGGCGCCGCCGGTCTCGAGGTCGGTCGTCGAACCGGCGCGCGCGATGTCGACCGGGCGCGCGCCGTCGGCGGCCTCGACCACGTAGCGCATCATCGCGTTCACGCAGCCGACCTGGGCGCCGCGCACCTCCGCCAGACGGCGCCCGCGGATCCCTTCGACCAGGATCGAGAACGCGAGCACGTCGGAGCCGTCGCCGACCAGGCCCGACAGGCACGACTTGCCGCGCAGCGTGCCGGTCTTGGCGCGCACGCGCTCGGCCGCGATCGTCCCCTTGAAGCGGTTGCGGGTGGTGCCGTCGACGCCGCCGACCGACAGCGACTGCAGGATCTCCGGACCGACGCGCGGGTCGAGGTAGAGGGTGCGCAGCAGGGCCGACATCGCGTCGGCGGTGATGCGGTTGGCGTGCCCCAGCCCCGATCCGTTCTTCGGCACGTAGCTGCCGGGCGGCAGACCGAGCTCGCCGATCACCTCGCGCAGCAGGCGCACCCCCTTCTCGCCCGTCGGTGAGCCGCCGTAGACCTCGGCGCCCGCCGCCTCCAGCACGCGTTCCGCGTAATCGTTGTCGGAGTCCTTGTTGATCTTGCGCAGCAAGATGCCGAGCGGCGCCGATTCGTGCACCGCCAGCAGCGGCGCCACGTGCCCCGACCGCTGCGGCGGCGTCGGCGCGACGCGCGCGTCGTCGCGCACCGTGACCCCGGCCGCCTGCAGCGACGCCCGCATCAGTGCCGCCGCGTACAGCGCCTGGTGGGGGACGCGCCGCCGGAAGACGATACCGCCGCGCTCCGCCGACACGCGCCCCTCGACGTCGATCTGAATTCGCGAGCCGTTGATCGACAGGCGCACCGTCACGTGCGAGCGGCGCTTCGCCTTGGTGACCGCGCCGTTGTGGATCACGAACGACGGGTCGGCCGGCGTCGTCGTCACCTCCGCGGGCGCGCCCGGCTCCACGCCCGGCCGGACGCGGATCAGCATCAGCCCGTGGTTGACGACCAGCGGGACGCGCGGCGACAGCTCGCCGGGCGGCGTGTTCTCCGTCGCGTCGATGGGCGGCTTGCCGTCGTCCTCGGCCGATTCGCCGTCGACGATCGGCTCGTCGGCGCCGATGCGGCGCGGGTCGGCCACCACCGCGCCCGCGATGGTTCGCACGCCGCGGCGGGCGAGCGCCGCCGCCATCGCATCCAGATCGCCGCTGCGGAAGGTGGGATCGCCGTTGCCGCGCAGGTAGACGTCGCCGACGATGGTGCCGTCGGTGGTCGGCGCCGGGCCGGTCAGCTCGGTGCGAAACCGCCAGTCGGCGCCCAGGCGCATCAGCGCGGTGGTGGTCGCCAGCACCTTCTGGTTCGAGGCGGGGTCCATCAGCGTCCCGTCGCGCTGCGAGTAGAACAGCCGGCCGGTGCGCGCCTCGACGACCTTCACGCCGACCCGCATGCGGCCGAGGATTCCGTTGCGGACGATGTCGCGCAACGCCGCCTGCATCCGGACGATGCGATCGCGGTCGCGATCGTCGGGCGCCGGCTCGGGCGCGTTGTCGACCGGCGCGTGGTGGTGATGGTGATCGGACGCGGCCGCGTCCTTCGACGACCCGCGCGACGTGGACGCGACGCCGGGCGACGAAAGCGCCAGCAACGCCACGCCGCCAATCAAATGCCGGCCGGCCTTCATCGCGCGCACCTGAATCCGAGGTCGCCGTCGCGATGTTGCGGCGCCCACGCATTCCGGTTCGGGGCGCGCGGCCCGACGAAGTAGCTGCAGCACGACCCGCCGCGCACGACGCGCCGCTTGGGATCCTCGTCGTACTTGTCCGCCACCCACTCCCAGACGTTGCCGGCGAGATCGAGCACGCCGTACGGGCTGGCGCCCGACGGGTACTGGCCGACCGGCACGGGGTGCCCCGGATTCTTTCCGGCGCACGGCCCTTCGCCCTCGAACGTTCCCCAGTTGCCGCGCGCGCAGTCTGCGTCGTTGCCCCACGGGTACTCGCGTCCGTCCTCGCCGCGCGCCGCCTTCTCCCACTCCGCCTCCGTCGGCAGCCGCGCCCCCGCGAAGCGGCAGTAGGTCTGCGCGTCGTTCCAGTCGACGTTCGTCATCGGCAGCTTC
>DATFXS010000630.1:0-7789 GCA_035315605.1 Polyangia bacterium | reverse complement strand
CCGCCCGCGCCCCCGCGCGCGCCCGCCGATCCACCGGCGCCACCACTGCCAGCGGCGCCGACCGCGCCGGCTGATCCACCGGCGCCCGCGTTGCCCGCGGCGCCCGTCGTTCCCGCCGCGCCGCCGGTGCCGGTGGCGGCGCCGGCCGTTCCGCTCGCACCGGCGGTGCTGGTCGAGCCGGCCGCCCCGGCGTTCGTTCCGGCCGCGCCCGTCGCAACGTTTCCGGCCGCGCCGGTCGTGCCGGCGGCGCCGGATGTCATTCCCCCGCTGCCCCCGCTGCCCCCGCTGCCCCCGCTGCTCCCGCCGGTCCCCGTCCCTTCATCGGTTTGCCCCGCGCACGACAGCGAGGAGGCGACTGCGGCGGCGACCAGCGCTCGGCGGATTCGCATCATTAAATCTATTGTCCGGCCGCGGCGCACATTGGTGGTCGAAAACGCCTCAACCGGCCAGCACCAGCCGGGCCGCGTCGGAGGGCGTGCCGGCGACGGCGTCGGGCGACTCGGCGGCGAGGCGCTCGGCCGCCAGGTATCCCCAGCCCGCGGCGATCGCGCGGGCGCCGACCGCACGCGCCATCCGCATGTCGGGCAGGCCGTCGCCGACGACCGCGGCGCGCGCCGGCCGCGTGCCGGCGTCGGCGATCAACGACAGGGCCGCCGCCGGATCGGGCTTGCGCGGGAAGCCGTCACCATCGCCGATCGTGGCGACGAAGAAGCTCGCCAGCGAAAGATCCTGGAGCAGGCGGCGGGCGATGTCGCCGGCCTTGTTCGTCAGCACCGCGCAGGTGACGCCCGCCGCGCGCAGCGCCGCGAGCGCCTCCGGAATCCCTGGATAGGGCGTCGACCGATCGCTGACGTGGGCCCGGTAGCTCGCGAGGAAGGCGGCGTGCAGCGCATCGACGTCGGCCTCGACGGCGGCGTGCGCGAGCGCGCGCCGGATCAGCTCGCGGGCGCCGTCGCCGACCATCTCCTTGACGATGGCGAGCGGCGGCGCCGGCACGCCGACCGGCGCGAGCGCCGCCCCGAGCGCGCCCGCGATGTCGGGCACGGTGTCGACCAGCGTCCCGTCGAGATCGAAGATCGCGAGATCGATCGCGCGTCGGGCGGTTGCCGTCATCGATCGTAGGGAAAGTCGGCGCTCCCGGCCGCGATCATCGCCCGCACAGCGTGCGCGAGCAGCAGCGCGACGGCCCCGAGGAAGAACACAGCGGCCGCCTTGGCCGGTAGCCTCAACCACGTGTGAAGCGCGAAGGCGCCCAGCCCGTGCGCGCCGGCGACGCCGAGCATGAAAGTGACGAAGCCGGGGCGACCGCCGAAGGCGAACGGGATTGCGGCGAACACCACGAAGCCGAGCAAGAAGACGCGCGTGAACGGGTAGTGCCAGAGCGCCCAGCCCGACGCGACGAGCGACCAGAGGAAGAGCGGCGCGTAGGCGAGGAACAGGATCGTGCCGGTCCGTCGCCGGAGCGCCGGCCGCCAGGAGCTGTCATTGGAACGGTCCACGGGAGCGGGCGAAAGATACCAGGGCCGCGGCCGCGATGCCGTCAGCCCGCGGTCGTGGTCGGCGTGGCCCAGGTCGCGCGCAGCCGCGCGGCGACGTCGATGCGCGGAGCGCCGGGGGCGGGCGGCGGCGCGCCGTCAGCCGCGTGCTCGGCCGGCACGACCCGTTCGAACCGGTCCAGGATCGCGTCCGGGATGAAACGCGTGCGCGGCGTGAAGACGTGGCGATCGCCCAGGCGGTGTTGCTGGCGGATGAAGAACCGCAGCGGGTGGATGATGGCGAGGAAGTTCTTGGCGCGCGTCATCGCGACGTAGAGCAGGCGGCGCTCCTCTTCGATCTCGGCCGGGGTGCCGGTGGCCAGGTCGGACGGGATGCAACCGTCGGCGGCCGACAGCAGGGTGACGCTGTCCCATTCCTGTCCCTTGGCGGAATGGATCGTCGACAGGATCAGGTAGTCCTCGTCCAGGTGCGGCGCTGCCGCTTCGGCGCCGGTGCCAGCGGGCGGGTCCAGCGTCAGCTCGGACAGGAAGCGCTCGCGCGACGGCGCCGCCGCCGCCAGCTGCTCCAGCTGTTCGAGATCGGCGAGCCGCGTCCGCGCGTCGTCGTAGAGGCGCGCGACGTGCGGCTCGTACCACCGGCGGACGAGGCCCATGTGCGCGGCCCACGGCCCGGCCGCGTCGCACAGGCGCGCGAACAGCTCCGCGAACGCCGGCCAGTCGGCGCGCGCGGCGGGCGGCGGATCGAAGCTGGCGAGCGCCGGTGGCAGCGCGAAGCGCGCCGCCGCCAGGTGGCGCACCAGCCCGTCGGCGAGGCGCGGCCCCATCCCGGGCAAAAGCTGCGCGACCCGGAAGCCGGCCAGGCTGTCGCGCGGGTTCTCGGCCCAGCGCAGGCAGGCGAGGGCGTCCTTCACGTGCGCGGCCTCGAGGAAACGGAGGCCGCCGTACTTCACGAACGGGATGTTGCGCCGACCGAGCTCGACCTCCAGCGCGTCGCTGTGGTGCGCGCTTCGGAACAGCACCGCCTGCTGGCGCAGCGGCACGCCCGCCTCGCGCCGCTCGAGGATCCGTTCGACGACGAAGGTGACCTGCGCCAGCTCGTCGCCGACCGTCGCCAGCGCCGGGCGCGTGCCGCCCGCGCGTGTCGCCCGGAGATCTTTTTCATGGCGCGCGCCGGCGGGCGCCAGCGCCATCACCGCGTTGGCGGCGGCGAGGATCGGCGCGGTCGACCGGTAGTTGTCTTCCAGCGTGACGATCGCGGCCGGCGGATCATACTGGCCCGGGAAGGTCAGGATGTTGTCGACGCGCGCCGCGCGGAAGCTGTAGATCGCCTGCGCGTCGTCGCCGACGACGGTGACGCCGCGCCCGTCCGGCTTCATCAGGCGCAGCACCTCCGCCTGCAGCGTGTTGGTGTCCTGGTACTCGTCGCACAGCACGTGATCGAAGCGGCCGCCGATGCGTGCCGCCGCCGACGCGTCGGTCATCAGATGGAACCACCAGAGCAGAAGATCGTCGTAGTCCAGCACGGCGCGCGCGGTCTTGGCGTCGACGTACATCGCGAACAGCGCGCGCAGCGGTTCTTCCCATTCCAGGCACCACGGAAAGCGGGCCCGCAGACAGCCGCGCAGGCTGTCCTGAGTGTTGACGACCGCGGAATAAATGGCGAGGCAGGTCCCCTTGCGCGGGAAGCGTCGATCGGTGCGCGCCAGGCCGCGATCGTGGCGCAGGCGGTCGATCAGATCGGCCGCGTCCTCGCGATCCAGCAGCGTGAACGCCGGATCCAGCCCGACCTCGGGCGCGTGCTGGCGCAGCAGGCGGTTCGCGATCGCGTGAAACGTTCCGGCCCAGGGCAGGGCGGCGTCGGACGCGCCCGGCGCACGCCGGCCGCCCGCGATCCGCAGCGCGCGCCGGGTCATCTCCTGGGCGGCGCGCCGCGAGAACGTCAGCAGCAGGATCCGCCGCGGGTCGGCGCCGCGCGCGATCAGCGCCGCCACCCGGTGCGCCAGCGTCTGCGTCTTGCCCGTGCCCGCGCCGGCGACGATCAGAAGCGGGCGATCGTCCGCGTCGGCGGCGCGCCGCTGCGCCGGATTGAGCTCCATTCCGCCTAGACTATACGAATGTTCAGTACGACAAAAGTTTTCATTTCACCTTGGGCGCCGGGGGCTCCTCGATCACGCACATCGACGCGTGGATGATGACGTCGGTCTCGAGGAAGCCGCTGACGGACACGCGGGGCGGCGAGATCTCCTGGCGAACCGAGTCCAGCTTGCATTCCTTGATCTCGGCGGACAGTGGGGGATTCGCGCCGGGTTTCTGAATGGCGAGCTCGCGGACCGGCGCGTCGCTGGCGTCCGGGACCACGACCCACCGAAGGGAGCAGGTGTTGCAGCAGTCAACGCGGCACACCGTCGCCGTACATTCAGGCGCGCCCGCCAACATCAGCTTGCCGCGCACTGCGATCGCGTCGGTGACCTCCTCGTGTCTGAACGACGGCGTCTCGTCCGAAGGCTTGCGCGGCGGGCACCGCGGCAGTCCGGCGAACCACCCACGCATCCGCGCGACGCTGTCGGCCACGTACGGATCCGTTGGCGCCGATGGCTTGTGCGCACACGCGCCCACCGCGGTCACGGCGGCGATGACGGCGGCGGCGAGATGGCGGGACACCACGGGGCGATGAGCGGATAATAGGCCAGCGCGCCGTGAGTCGTCGGGTGAAATCGGGTTCGCTGCTGCTGCTGACGATCGGAGTCGCGGGCGCCGCGTTGCTCGCTGCGGGCTGCGGCGGATCGGTGAAGTCCGACGACGCGGGGATGTGCGCCGCCCTGCTGTGCGGGCAGGTCGAGGTCGCGCGCCCCGTCGCCGCTGGAAGCTGCACGTTCGTCACGGGCTGTCCTCCGGATGCCCACGTCACCGGTATGTCGGTCTTCGTCGGAGGTCAGCTGGTGCCGATGGATCCGACCCTCATCGAAGGCTGGAACTTCACGGACACCTCGATGTCGGCGTTCGTGCTCTATGGCCAGGCGTGCGCGGACGCGCTCACCGACGCGGGGACGGGCGGCGTCACCAATGTCTGGCAGTGCGAGCTGGCTCTCGGGCCATGGCGAAGACGATGCACGGGCAGTTGACGATCGCCATCGCGGGCGCGGCGCTGGCGCTCGCGCTCGGGTGCAGCCGCCCGCTGACTTCGGACGACGCGGGGATGTCCGGCGGAGGCGGCGCGCGCATCATGACGGGCGGGGACGGCGGCGCGGGCGGCAGCGCCGGGGCCAGCGGGGGCGGTGGCACGGGCGCCGCGGTCGACGCCGGATCCGACCAGTCGTCGTGCGCCAACCTTTGCGGCATGGTGCGGGGCGTCCCCATCAACGGAAGCTGCATGTACACGCTCGCGTGTCCCTTGCCCGGCGCTTTCACCGGGATGATCGTCTTCGTCGACGGCCAGATGGTGCTCGAGGATCCAACCCGGACCGAAGGGTGGGAGTTCACGGACGGCTCGCGGTCAGTCTTCCAATTCTTCGGTCAAGCCTGCGCCGACGTGACGAGCAGTGGCGCGTTTCTGGACGTCGACATGCTCTGCGAGCTGGCCGCGCCGTGACGAAGACAGGCGTCTGCTAGATCTGTCCGCGGTGTCCCAGTGAAGTGGAACCAGCGCCTCGTGCGCTTTTCATTCGACGACGGCCTGCCCCCGGATCGGGGCGGGGGCTGGGACACCGCGGTCGGCTGGTGGGAGGCGCGCGGTTTTCGTTGCGCGACGGCCGGCGCGGATCGGGTGGTCGGCCGTCGCGGTGGCTGGCTCGGCAACCTGTTTTCGTTCGATGTCCGACGCCTGGTCTGCGACCTGGACCTGCGCCGTGAGAACGCGCGCTCGTGGTCGATCCGCCTGCTGCTGGAGGGCGCGTTCCAGTACTTCACGGAATGGAACCTGGGCGAGCTCGTGCTCGAGCCGCTGCTGTTCCGGCGCGCCATGCTCGGGCTGCCCACGCCGCCCGACCTCGCGCGCTATCACGTCGCCACCCGACGGGCGTCGGTTCTGAGCGCGCTCACCTTGACGATCGCGGCCAAGCGCCTGCCCGAGTTCTGGCGGCAGCTCTTCCGGCAGCTCGCCGCGCCCTACGATCCGCCCGTCGTCGAGCGGGTGCGCGTCTAGGCCCATCCGTGGCGCGCGCGCGGCTCAGCCGCGTTGCCTGCGGCTGGGACGATGCCTACGTTTGAGTTGCTTCGGCGGTTCGTCCGGTCGAGGTGGCAGGGAGGAAGCATGATGCATTCGCGGTTGAATGGATGGCGTGGGTGGACCGCGCGGACAACGCTTTGGACCTGGTGCGCGGGCGCGGTCCTCGGGCTGACGGTGCTGGCAGCGGGTTGCGCTGGAATGGAGCCAGTCAACCCGGAGCCGGGCGGCAGCAAGGGACCCGAGATGAAGGCGACGATGACGCAGGGGCCGCGTTCGGCCAGCGCCAGCCAGATGAACCAGTCGACGCCGACGCCGGGCGAAGCGGTGTCGCCGATTCCGTGCGGCCAGGGCCTGGCGTGCACCGGCACCTTCGGCTGCGTCGGCGCCTGTGATCCCAACGCCGGCATGCAGACGGCGTGCGCCACCTGCGACAACAGCACCTTCGCCAACTGCATGCAGCGCGCCTGCACACCCTGATCGGCGGTCGCCATGATGGTTCGCCTGCGACGGCATGCTCTGAGAGCGCTGCTCGGCCTTTGCGCGGGCGCCGCGATCGGCTGGGCGATCTCGGCCAGCGCGCACGGCGCCGAGCGCGCGGTCGAAGCGCGCGCGGCAGCCAGCGCGCCGTTTGTCTGCGCGCTCGGCCGCGCCTGCACCGGCAGCGCCGGATGCGCGGGCGACTGCGACCCCAACACCTCTTTGATCTCGGGCTGCGCGCGCTGCGTGAAGGGCGTCTTCACAAACTGCTCGCAGGGTCAATGTCAGGAGGCGATGCCGTTTCCAGCCGCGGCCCTGGACGAGCCGCTGTGCCCGAACCAGCTCATGACCCCGTGCGCGACCTTCGGAGACATGTGCACGATCGGCCACACCGCGCACCGGTGCCGCTGCTCGACCGTCGGGCCGGGCGAGCTGCCGAAGTGGATCTGCAAGTAGGCGCGGATCACTCGCCGATTCCGAGGTCGAGCTGCGGGCTCGTCTCGTAGACGACGTCGTCGCCGGCGCGCCGTGCCGCCGCGGTCAGGTGGTGCCGCTCGCTCCGGCGGTCATCGATCAGGTGCACGACCTCGATGCCGTGCAGCTCCGCCCAGTCCGAGATCAGGCGGCGATGGCAGCGGTAGGGCGTCGCCTCGGCGCACATGATCGCGGTCGGGCGTTCGGCCAGCGCCGCGCACAGCTCGTCCCAACCCGCCCGGAACTCGGCGCTTCGCAGGTGGTCGGCGTAGGCGGCGAACGCCGCCACGCGCCAGTAGGACGGCGGCGCGTCCGCGGCGCGCCGGCGGTGTCCGCCCAGCCCCGGAATCCAGAGGTAGGCGATGCCGCGCGCCGGCAGGCTGTCCTGCAGAGCCTGGCGGGCGAAGTGGGGGCTGCGACGCGAGCCGGGAAAGCGGCGCACGTCCGCGATCGCACGGACGCCGTGCGCCTCGAAGATGCGCACCAGCTCATCGAACGTGCGCGTCGAATGCCCGATCGTGTAGAGCGGCCCCACGCTGTATTCCTTCTGGCGACTGTCGCCCGGAGGCGCAAGCGTCACTTGCGCGGCGACTTCGCCAGCGGCCGGGCGCGCGCAATCACGGCCTTCCATTCGTCGGCGCCCATCGCGCGAACCAGCAGCTGGCATTCGTCGAGCAGCGTGCCGTGCGCTCCCGCCAGCCCGGCGACGGCGGCGAACGGGACCATCACGATCCCGCCTTCGGTCGCGCGCAACGCCACGTAGTCGACGCGCGGGATCACCAGGTTCTCGTCGGAGAGCCAGACCGCGAAGCGCGTCTCGCGGCTCTGGCCGTCGTCCCCGCCCGACACGAACACGCCCGCGTCGCGGAAGTCCGCCGGCACGTCCCACTGCACGCGCCGCATCGTCGCCAGCACCCGGTCCGGCAGCGCGTCGGGCGGCCCGGCCGCCTCCAGCTCCGCGAGCAGCCGCTCGCCGATGTAACAGGTGCGGTTCGGCCCGGGCATCCCCATCGGCCCGCGTCCCTCGCGGATCATCGCCGCCATCACGGCCGTCGCCGACTCCGCCTGCTCGTGCATCCAGTCGGCCGTGTGCAGGCGGCGGAGCTCGCCGACCTCGATGTCGCCGAAGTAGCCGGCGTCGATGCGGGCCGCGCCCACGAGCGGCGCCGCCGCCTCG
>DATFXS010000629.1:0-2028 GCA_035315605.1 Polyangia bacterium | reverse complement strand
GCGCCCGCGCCCGACCTCGGCGTCGACCAGGGCGGGCGCGCCGTTCTCGTAGCGCAGCACGATCCGCCGCCCGGGCGCCTCCGGCACGGGCGCCAGCAGCAGGAACTGAAAGAAACGGGCCGACGCCAGCCCCTCGCCGCGCGCCGGGAACGCGGCCAGCAGCGGGTGGCGGCGATCGATCGGGGCCAGGCGCTCGGCGGGCCGCAGGTCGACCGTTTCGCCTTCGGGGCGGGCGCCCGGCGGCGCGGCGGCGCTGCGCTTCAAACCCAGCGGCTGCGGCAGCACCGCCTTCATCGTCTGGTTCCAGCTGTCGGCGTCGACGCGATCGCCGACCGAAATGAACAGGCCGCCGCCGCCCTCGACGTAGCGGGTGACGGCGGCCGCGACCGCCGCGCTGGGGCGGGCGACGTTGGCCATGAACACGGCGCCGAAGCCCGCGAGGTCGCGCGTGCCGAGATCATCGGGCAGCGCGGTCGTCACCGCGAAGTTCGAACCGCCCGCGCGCAGGGCCGCCTCCAGGAAGAAGACCTCGTCCTCGGTGCGTACGGTGCGCGGATCGCCGTCGACCAGCAGCACGCGCAGGCCGCGCGACACCTCGACCCGGCAGGCGCGCCGGTCGTCCAGCGCGAAGCCGTCGTGATCGATCACGACCTCGGCCTGGCGCGCGCCGCCCGACACGCTGTGGACGAAGCGCTTGCGCGCGCGGCCGCCGGCGGGCAAGTCGATGAACCCGCGCGCCACTTCGGCGCCGTCGAGACGCAGCGTGATGCCGAGTCCCCGCACCGGCTCGGCGGCGTAGTTCGCGATCTCCGCGACCACGGCGATTCCCTGGGCGCCTTCCTCGGGGGCCGGCTCGGCGCCCAGGCCCACCACGGCGCGGTTGCTCCACGGGGCGCCGCCGCTGGCGTCGAGCACGACGATCTCGGGCCCGGCCGCCAGCATCGTGGGCGACACGTCTTCCCATCCTGTCGCTTGCAGGTCGGTGACCACGTAGATGAGGCGCTCGCCGCGCGTCGAGCTGGTGAGCATCTGGGTCGCGCGGCGGAGGGCGGCGGCGAAATCGGCGCGTCGCGCGGAGGCGGTGATCGCCGCGAGCGCGGCCGACACGCGCGGGCGGTCGCTCGACAGCTCGGCGACCGGCGCCGACGAACCTTCGGACGCCAGCAAGAGGCCGATCTCCGAATCGGGCGACAGGTGATCGACGATGTCGCGGGCGCGCGCCTTGGCGACGTCGAAAGGCGTCTCGTCGCGGTGCAGTCGCCGCCGCATGCTCGCGGAATCGTCGAGGACCATCACCGCGCTCTGCGAGCGGGTGGTGACCGCGGGCAGGTCGGAGCGCACCTCGGTGAACGGGCGCGCGAACGCCAGCGGCAGCGCCGCGGCGAGGCCCGTGCGCGCGACCAGCAGCGCCACGTCGCGCAGCCGCCGCCGCGCCGACACCTCGCGCTCCGCGCGCAGCAGAAGCTCCATCGCGGCGAAGCGGACCGGCCGCGCCCGGCGCCGCCCGATGCGGTGAATGATCCACGGCAGCAGCGCCGCGATCAGGCCGAGAAGCAACGATGGCGCGAGGAAGTGCATGTGACGGTCAGCTTCTGGTCCCCTCACCCCGCGAAGCGGGGAGAGGGTTAGGGTGAGGGGCCGCCTTCATCGCCGCGCCTTCTGCCGCGCGAACAAGAACGCGCGCAGCACGTCGGCCGGCGGTTCCTCGGTCGTCGCGAAGCGGTACTCGACCCGCGATTCGAGGCAGGTCTGGCGCCAGCGCTCGCGCAGCGCAGCCGATTCACGCCGGAACGAGGCCGCCAGATCGCGCGGGTCGACCAGCAGCCGGCGCGCGTCCTCCGGCTCCATGCCCTCGAAGTCGGTGACGTCGTCGTAGGGCAGCTCGACCTCGTCCGGATCGAGCAGGTGGAACAGCACCACGTCGTTGCCGCGCGACCGCACCTGGCGCAGGCGATCGGCCAGCTCGGCGGGCGCGTCCAGCAGATCCGAGAAGACGACGATCAGGCTGCGGCGATCGGCGATCTCGCC
>DATFXS010000628.1:0-6269 GCA_035315605.1 Polyangia bacterium | reverse complement strand
GATCGATCTCGACACCGCGGTTCAGCGGCCCCGGATGCATGACGATCGCCTCCGGCTTGGCGAGCTCCAGCCGTCGCAGGTTGAGCCCGAAGTAGCGCGAGTACTCGCGCGTGTTGGGGAACAGCCCGCCGCCCATCCGCTCCTTCTGGATCCGCAACATCATCACGACGTCGGCGCCCTCCAGCGCCGGCTCCAGGCGCTCGTGGACGCTGGCGCCCATCTCGGTGAGGCCGGGCGCCAGCAGCGTGCGCGGCGCCGCCACGCGGACGTGCGCGCCCAGCTTCGTCAGCGCCCAGATGTTCGAGCGCGCGACCCGACTGTGCCGGATGTCGCCGCAGATCGCCACCTCCAGGCCCGCCAGCTTGCCCTTGTGCGCCCGGATCGTCGAGCAGTCGAGAAGCGCCTGCGTCGGATGCTCGTGCGCGCCGTCGCCCGCGTTGACGACCCCGGCGCGCAGCTGCTTCGCCAGCATGTCGGCGGCGCCGGCCTGCGAGTGCCGCACCACCACCACGTCGGGCGACATGGCGTCCAGGTTGCGGGCGGTGTCGAGCAGCGTCTCGCCCTTGGTCGTCGACGACCCCGAACCGGAGATGTTGACGGCGTCCGCGGACAGCCGCTTGGCGGCGATCTCGAACGACGTGCGCGTGCGCGTGGATGCCTCGAGGAACAGGTTGATCACCGTCTTCCCGCGCAGCGTCGGCACCTTCTTGATCGGCCGTTCGGCGATCTCGAGGAAGCGCTCGCCCAGGTCCAGGATCGTTTCCACCTCGGCCGCCGACAGCGGCTCGATGCCCAGCAGGTGACGCTGTGCGAACGCGCTCACGCCGGACGCTCTCGTAGCACGACGCGGTCTTGCTCGCCACGCTCGGCGAGCATGACGCGCACCGATTCGAGCGGGGTCGTCTGGAGCGCCAGGCCGACGAAATCCGGCTGGATCGGCAGCTCGCGCCGGCCGCGGTCGATCAAGGCCGCCAGCTTCACGGCGCGCGGGCGGCCATAATCGGCGAGCACATCCATCGCCGCGCGGATCGTGCGGCCCGTGAACAGGACGTCGTCGACCAGCACGATCGTGCGGCCGTCGATCGGCTCGGGCAATTCGGTCGGGCCGATCTCGGGCTTGGGCAGTCCGTGGAAGACGTCGTCGCGATAGAGGCTGATGTCGACCGCGCCCAGCGTCGGCTTCCCCTCGCCCGCCGCCGCCAGCACGTCACACAGCCGGTGGGCCAGGTAGGCGCCCCCGGTTCGCACCCCGACCAGATACAGTGGGCGCTCGCTCTGCGGGACGCGTTCCGCGATCTCCAGCGCCATCCGGCGCAGCGTGCGCGTCAGACCGGCGGCGTCCAGCAATTCGCGCCGTTCCTTGAGGTCGCTGTCGGGAGGCGGTTTGCGCGGCATCAGAGGTAGTACCTGACGAAGATGTTCGAGAGCGCACCCCAGATGCTATCGCCGCCCAGGACGCCGATCGACCAGACGCGCGTATCGCCGGCGCTCTCGTACTGGAATCCCATCCCCGCCAGCAGGCCGACCGAAAGGGCCGGCACGCCGATGAAGCCGAGATGGACCTCGGCCTCCAGCCCGGCGCGGAGCGCGAGGATCGTGCTGCTGCCCCCCGCGCCGGTGCCGCCCGGGCTGAACCAGACGTAGGCCAGCTCCGGATTGGCGGAGATGGCCAGGTGACGCCAGTTCCCGAGCAGCAGCGTCAGGCCGACGATGGGACCGATGCCGACGTGCGTGTCCAGCGACTGCATCGCCGCGCGCCCGCCGCCGACCGCGAACACGGCGCCGCCGTTGAAGGCCAGGTTGCGCGTCCACCAGTAGCGCACGCCGAGCGCGCCCATCGTCACGTCACACGGCGGCGTGCCCGCCGCGCCCGCCGGACAGCCGACGCCCGGCTGTAGCGTGAGCGGCAGCGGTCCGGGATCGAAGCGGCTCGCCTGGATGCCGACGTGACCGACGACGGCGTCGTGGTCGGACACGGCGGGCGTCTGATCGGCGGTCGGGATGGGACCGGGGTGCTCGGCGGTCGGCGCGACGGTCTCGCTCGACGCGGAAGGCGCGGCCGGGGCCGGATGGGCGGCCGCATTCGCCGCGCCCGGGCTGGTGGTGGCGGCCGATCCGAGGGGCGGCGGCGTGACCGGCGATGACGGCGCCTGCGCCAGGGCGGACGCGCTCCATCCGACCGCAACAGCCAGCGCCGCGATCCGGATGATCCGCATGGCTAGGTCCCGCTTCTCACCAGACAGACGCTCGGCACGGCGCCCGTCGTGACGGATTCGCAGTCGTAGCCGGTGCTGGCACGGCTGCACGGGCTGCCACCCGATGTGCACTTCTCGTAGCAGGCCGAGATCGGTTCGTCGGGCCCACCGCGCTGCGCGCAGATGCTGTTCGTTCCCGGGCACGCGTCCACGCCCGACGTCGCCGCCTGATCGCAGCCGAACGTCTGGCAGTAGCCGTTCGTGAAGCGTGGGCCCATGCTGCAGTCGGCGCCCAGGGGGCAATCCGTCTCGCTCATGCAGGCGGATCCGGGCACGGCCGCCTTCCGGTAGCAGAGGCCGTGCGTCACGTCGCACGTGTCGGAGCCGTTCTGGCGGGCGACGCAATCCGCGTCGGCGCCACAGGCCGTGTTGGCGACCGCCACGAACAGCGTGCGGCAGTAGCCCGACACCAGATCGTCGAGCGGATCGGCCGGCGTGCCGTTGTTGCCGACCACGAGGCGCGCGCAGGTCTGGTCGGCACCGCAGTCGCTGCTGACGTTGCAGGCGCCCGAGCAATAGGCGCGGTTGCCGCCGTTGGCGATGTGGAAGTCGCGGTCGTAGCATTCGCCGCTGCGGCATTCGCTGCCGGCGGCGCAGGCGGTGCCGACCGACTTGGCGCCGCCCGCGCGGCAGACCCGCAGCGCCGTGCGCGCGCCGTAGAGGTCGCAGCCCTGACTCGCGGGACACTGGGACTCGCGCTGGCAGATCGGGCCCGCGATCTTCGATGCAGGCGTGCACATGCCGACCATCGCGTGGCGCCCGTCGGCGAGCGCGGGCGTCTGGTACTCGAGGCACCGCGCGGCGCTCGGACAGTCGGCGTCGTTGCGGCACATCTGCGAGCAGAACGGGACCGCGGGTGCGGCGGCGGCCGTGATGCAGAGGGAGTCGGCGGCGCAGCGCATTCCGGCGGCCGGGTCGGGAGAGCAGGCGGCGCCGAACACCAGCGCGCCCGGATTCGGGTCGACGCAGGTCAGCTGGAAACCGTCGCCGGTCGACAGCTCGGCCCCGACGACGCAGCTGCGGCCGCCGCACTCCGAATCGGCGCCCGACTCGGGGAACTGGTTCGACGGCAGTCCGACCTTGAGCTGGCCGCAAAAGTTGAACGGGCACTGGCCGCCCCCCATCGCGTCCGGCGCGCAGTAGACGTCCGCGGGCCGCTCCAGCTTGACCATCTGGTCCATCCCGGCGTCGGTGCCCGGCTTGCCGCCCGGAACGTCGCTGCGACACCCGTAAAGCGCGACGGGCAGCAGCAGCAACACACCCCGAACAGTCTTCAAGTTCGAACCATTATGCCATGACCCGTGGGAACCCTAGAAGTGTTCCCACACCCTCCCGCGAAGGACTCCGCTGGGCAGAGCCCAGCTCCGTCCACGCGATCCTGCCTATAATTTGTCTCTTCCGATGACCGCCCCGCCGACCGCCAAACCGGCCAACCCGACCGCCGCGATCCTGCTCATCGGCAACGAGATCCTCTCGGGCAAGGTCGAGGACGAGAACGCCCGGTTTCTGACGCGCGAGCTGCGCGCGCTCGGAGTGGCCCTGCGCCGCATCGAGGTGGTCCCCGACGTCACCGAGGAGATCGCCGCCAGCGTGCGCGCGCTGGCGCCGCGGTTCGACCTCGTCTTCACGTCGGGCGGCGTCGGGCCGACGCACGACGATGTCACCTTGCACGCGGTCGCCGAGGCGTTCGGGATGGAGGTCCGCCGCAACTCCGAGCTGGAGGCCTTGCTGCGGGCCGGGTACGGCGACCGGCTGCACGAGCGCGACCTGCGCATGGCCGACATCCCGGCGGGCGCGCGGCTGGAATACGGCCCCGGCGGTGCCCGCGCCGACGCGCGCGCGCCCTGGCCCGTGATCGTCGTGCGCAACGTCTGGGTCCTGCCCGGCGTCCCGACGATCTTCCGGCGCAAGTTCGAGGCCGTGCGCGAGCTGTTCCGGGCCGGACCGATTCACGGCCGCGCGCTGTTCTCGCGGGCCGGCGAGGGGCCCATCGCCGGTGCTCTCGACGAGGCGGTGGCTCGCTTTCCGGAGGTCGAGATCGGGTCGTATCCCCACCCGGAGGCGCGCGACTACCGCGTCAAGATCACCTTCGACGGGCGCGACGCCGCGCGGGTCGACGACGCGCTGGCCTGGCTAGCGGCCCGGCTAGGCGACGACGTGGTCCGCACCGACTAATCAAGTTCGGGACCCTCAGAGGGTCCCGAGCCCCCCGCGGCGGCTCCGATGGGCAAAGCCCATCTACGCCAACGCGTAAATGTTGTAAAACGCCGCGCATGGCGGAGGTACCACCCGGCGTCAAGGGCATGCACGACATCGTCTCGCCCGAGGCGTGGAAATGGCAGTTTCTCGAGCAGCAGGCGCGCGACGTCCTCGAGGCGTTCGCCTACAGCGAGGTTCGCACGCCGGTGCTCGAGTACACGCCGCTCTTCGTCCGCTCGGTCGGCGAGGTGACGGACGTCGTCGAGAAGCAGATGTACACGTTCGACGACCGTGACGGAAAGTCGGTCAGCCTGCGCCCGGAGGGAACGGCGTCGGCCGTCCGCGCCTACATCGAGACCGCGCAGTGGCACAGGCAGCCTGTCACCCGCTGGTACTACATCGGCCCGATGTTCCGGCACGAGACCGCGCAGCGCGGCCGCCTGCGCCAGTTCTATCAGGTGGGCGCGGAGGTGTTCGGGACGAACGAGCCGTCGCTGGACGCCGAGATGATCGCGATGATCGTGACCCTGCTTGTCCGCTTCGGCCTCGACGGGAATGCGCTGCAGGTGACCGTCAACTCGCTGGGCGAGCCCGAGGAGCGGGAGGCGTACCGCACAACGCTGGTCGACTACTTTTCGGCCCACCGCAACCGCCTGGACGACGATTCGCGGCGGCGGCTCGAAACCAACCCGCTTCGGATCCTCGATTCGAAGGATCCGGATGTCATCGCCGTCGCTGCGGGTGCGCCCAAGCTGATCGACCAGTTGACCGACGGCTCGCGCGCGCGCTTCGAACGCGTGCGTGCGCTGCTGAACGCGCTGGGCGTCAAGCACGAGACCGATCCCGGGCTCGTGCGCGGGCTCGACTACTACACGGGAACGATCTTCGAGATCAAAACGAAGGCCGGCGAGCTCGGCGCGCAGAACACCGTCGCCGGCGGCGGCCGCTACGACCGTCTGGTCGCTTCTCTGGGCGGTCCCGCGACGCCGGCTATCGGCTTTGCCCTCGGTATCGAGCGCGCGCTGCTCGCCATTCCGGAGACGGCCGAGAGCTACGAGCCGGCGCTGGCCGTCTTCTTCGCGCCGATGGACGAGGCGGCGCTGGACTTCGCGCTGCCGATCGCGCACCGGCTGCGCGAAAAGGGGATCCGGATCGAGATCGAACACCGGCCCGGTAAACCGGGAAAGCTGCTGCCCCGGGCCAACAAGCTGCGCGCGCGCGCGGCCGTCATCATCGGCGGAAACGAGATGGCGTCCGGCAAGCTGACGGTCAAGGACCTCGTGCACGGCACGCAGTCCGAGGTCGCGGTCGCCGATCTGGAAGCGAAGATCCGCCAGCTGCTCGACTGAACGTCAGCAGCCGGAGCCGCCGGGGCACGGCCAGTTGGTGTCGCTCGCGCAGCTCCAGATCCGCGCCCCGGCCGCGTTGGGCGCGCTGCAGACGCAGTACCCGGTGTGGGCCGCGCCCGCCGAATCGAGATACTGCCCGCCCAGCAGGCCCTGCGTGCTGTTGCAGACAGTACACGCCGGAACGTCACACGCCGATCCAGCGAGGGGCGTCGTGCCCGCGCTGCAGGCCGCGTTGGCCGCCGGGGCGATCTTGTAGCAGGAGTAGTCCTTGCTCAGGTCGAACGAGCAGCCGGACATCTCGGCGTAGACGCCGCTGCTCTGGCAGGTCTCCGACTTCACGCCGGTCTTCTCCGGACCGCAGGTCTTGTAGCAAAGCTGCAGGTCAGTCGCCGTGCAGGGGCCGCCTTTCGTCACCGTGCCCGGGCAAGCCGGCTGGCCGAAGCCGCCGCCACCGCCCGTCCCCGCC
>DATFXS010000627.1:0-5920 GCA_035315605.1 Polyangia bacterium | reverse complement strand
ATCGCCGAAAGCAGCACGTCCAGCGCCGGTTCGAAGGGGGCGAGGCGGCGCGCGGCGGCGAGCTTCAGCTTCATCTTCAGCGCGGCGAACAGAAAGACGGCGGAGCCGTTCATGTCGGCGATGACGTAGTCGCGGTCGGCGCGCCACGTGTCGTCCAGTTGCTGCTCGAGGGCGATCATCGCGGGCGCCGCCAGCGCGCGCTCGACGATGCGAAAGAAACCGACCTGGCCGGCGTGATGTTCGGGCGCGATGAACTTCTCCATGTGGCAGAGGTCGTGAAGCGCGAAGGTCAGGCCGTCGGGGTGGCGCGGATCGCCGTGGGCGAGCGCCGCCGCGTCTTCGACCAGGCAGATGCAGCGCCGCCCGCGCGCCTGCAGGGCCAGCACGCGGCGCGCCGACGGGACCTCGAACATGAGATCGACCGGCCGCTCGCCGCGATCCCAGGCGAACAGACCGCGCACGACCGGCTCGGGCACGCCGCGCACGCGCCGCTCGACGAAGATCTGCAGCGCCGGGCCAGACGGCGGCGCGGGCGCCGGCACGCGACCACGTCCTTCGTCCCAGAGCGGGCCGCGCGACGCGCGCACGCGCGCGAGCAAGAAGGCGGCGGTGGTCTCGGCGGCGGTCACGCGCGGGCCCTTTTTCTCCGCCCCAACGAGGCCATATAAATACTACTAATTCCCAGGAAAAATCAATAGGTAGGAAGTTTTTCGCGGATGACGAGGATGGGCGCTTCGCGAAAGGAGCAGCCGATGAAGTCGCTCAGCCGCCATCACGTTCCTGCTTCGACACAGTTGCTGACGCGCATCCTCGAACAGCCCGGGCTGGTCGCGGCGGTACGCGAGCTGCCGGGCGCGGTGCTGGGCAAGCTGATCGATCGGATCGGGCTGGAAGACGCGGGCGATCTGGTCGCGCTGGCGACGACCGCCCAGCTGGAACGCGTGTTCGACGAGGATCTGTGGCGCGCGGATCGGGCGGGGGCCGACGAGACGTTTCGACCGGAGCGGTTCGCGCTGTGGCTGCGCGTGATGATGGAGGCGGGCGAGGGCGCGCTGGTGCAGCGGCTGTGCGAGCTGCCGGAGGATCTGCTGGCGCTGGCGGTTCATCGGCTGGTGCTGGTGCTGGACATGGATGTCATCGCCGACGAGCTGAACCACAACGACGAGGAAGCCGAGGCGGTCGAGCGCGCGCTGGAGAGGTCCGCCGTCGAGGAGTGGGAGGAGTTTCGTCTGATCGCGCGTGATCCGGACGTGTGGGAGGACGTCTGGAACGCGCTCCTGTCGCTGGATCGCGAGCACCACGATCGGCTGCGCGCGATCCTGGAACAGTGCTGCGCGATGAGCACGGAGTACATCTCCGGGCAGGGCGGCCTCTTTCAGGTGCTGACGGCGGACGAGATGCTGGACAGCGACGTCGCGGCGGCGCGCGACGATCGGCGGGTGGCCGAAGGGTTCGTGAGCCCGGCGGACGCGCGGGCGTTCCTCGAGCTGGCGCGGCATGGGAAAGGCGGCGATGAGCGCGACGCCATCACGCGCGCGTATTTTCGTGGCTTCGAGGAACCGAAGGCCGAGTCCCGCGGGGAGACACACGCTGCCGCGGCCGACGTGCGGGATCTCGGGGCGTTGCTGCAGGAGGCGGAGGTGATCGCGCCGCAAACGACGCGCCTCCTGTCGGCGGCGGCGGCGGGCGATTCGAAGGGCGGGCGGGCGCACCTGGTGGCGCCGCTATTCGAACAGGCGATGACCGACCTGCGCCAGCGCGATCCCGAACGCTTCGCCGCCCGCGCGCGCGAGGTCGGCTATCTGGTGAACGTCTGGATCGCCGGCGGCGCGCACGAGGGCCGGCGCCCCCGCCCGATCGAGGCGCTGGAATTGGTTCTGAAGACGTGCGAGGCCGGGATGCGCGCGCAGCTCGGCGCGGCGCGCCCGACCCCGGAGCAGGCGCTCGCCGCGCTCGCGCAGACGCCGGCCGACGCGCTGTTTCGCAGGGGCTTCCGCGCCGCCCCTTAGACCGGACCCCTGACCCTAGCGCTCTCCCCGCTGCGCGGGGCGAGGGGACCGGAGGTGATGGCCGACGGGAGAGGTATTCTTTTCTTCGCCTCGCCCCCCGAAGGGGGGAGAGGCCGCCGAGCCGAAGGCTCGGCGGGAGAGGGGGCCCGCGGTAACGCGCGGACCCCTCACCCTAACCCTCTCCCCGATACGCGGGGCGAGGGGAACTGATCTCGCTCGTCGTCAGGTGCCTTCGTCGGCCCACGGATCGTCCCGGCGTTTGCCGGTGCGAAGGTGCCGGGGGACGTCGGAGTCGTCCTGGGATGTGTTCTCGATCGGCGTTCCCGCGTTGATGCGCATCGCGCGCGGCGCGCCCTTGCGCGGCTTGGCCGCCTCGGCGCACAGGCGGGTCAACTGCGAACCGGTTCGGGGCCACAATCCGCTGCCGACGTCGGCCGGCAGCGCGTTGCGCTCGCCGGCGAATCGGACCGAAGCGATGCGCCGCCCCGAGATGCCGCTGCGAACGTGGACGGTCGCCTCGCCCCGCGATCCGTCGCCGCCGACCGTGCCTTCGATGTAGGCGGCGAGCCGCAGCGTCGCCGCCATCTCGCGGAACTGTTCGGCGCTGTCGACCGGACGCAACGACGTCATCACCTGCAGCCCGCGCGTGCGCAGCGTGCTGACGACCATCTGGTGGACGCGCCCGGTGCCATCACCCGAGAACGCAAACACGGCGACCTTGCCGTTGACCGCGGGCCCGTCCGACTTCGCCCTCGATTTGGAGCCGCCGCTCGCGGCCGCGGCCTTCGGGGCCGGCGCCGGTGGCGGCGGGGCCGGCGCCTTCGCGGGCTCCAGCACCTTGGCGTGTTTGGCCTTGGTCCAGGCGGACAGTGACGGCTTGGCCGGCGCGGCGGCGCCGGAAAGAGGCGCGAACCAGACGGCGAGGAGGCTAGCGCACAGCAGCAGCGACGGTCGAAGCAAGATCACGATGATAAACCGATTTGCGGTCCGCGCAGTTTTCGCCGCCAACATTTGTTACGCTCCGGTCCTTGGAGGCGAGGCGTCGTCGCGTTCCGTCGGTGCTGGCAACGGCGCTGTGGGCCGTGACCATCGCGGCGGGCTGCTCCACCTACACCGCCACTTTGAGGCCGACCGACCAGGTCAAACCGGATCTCGCCTATTTCTACGGTCGCTTTCAGGTCCACGCAAAACGGACGGTGTTCGGAACGAACACAAAGGACAGCCAGCAGACGATGGGGTTCGTCCTTCGGTGCGACCACGGGGTCGAGTACACGATTCGATTCTCGCCGGAGAATCGGGTGCAGGTCATCGGCGCCTGGCCAACGTACTGCGCGCTGTCGGAGGTCATCTTCACCCGCGCTGATGACCAAATCGTCGGACGGCAGCCGGTGATCGAGAGCGGGTTCAAGCTGGCCGCCGGTACCGCGTATTACCTCGGCGACTACGTCGCGGAGTCGACGGCAAAGTCCGCCTGGAGGCTGCTCACCGCGGAGTATACGGGGACTTGGTTGTTGACGGCGGCCGAGGACAACTACGAAGCGGCGACGGCCGAGTTGAAGCGGACGTTCACCAACCTCGCAGGGTTGTCGACGGAGAACCGGATGCTCATGGCGCGCAAGTGCGTGGTCTGCGACGCACTCAAGCTGGCTGCGCAAGATACGCCCGACGATGTCGTGTCGCCGGAACGCGCCGCCCGGCTCGCCGGTTTCACGAAGCGGCGCTATGCAACGCCGGCCGAGTGCGAGGCGGCCTGTCCCAAGAGCGGCGAATGCTTTCCATTCAGGCACGAGGGCAACCCGGCAATGACCTGCGTCGTCCGTTGCAGGTCGGACAAGGACTGTCCGCAGGGGCTCGCTTGCAACTGCCCGGACGGAGACGGCGTCGCCTGCCGCGCGATCGCCAGCGCGCCCGACGATCGGATGGCGGGGATCTGCCTGTCCGTCGAGGCGGCGGGCGAGCGCCGCTAGCGCCGGTCACGGCGATCGAATGGCCACCCCACCTCGACGCCGGCGCAAGCGACGCGAGCTGGAGCGCGAGCTTCGCAAAGAGGTCCGCCGCACGGAGGCGGCCGCGGGCAAGCTGCCGGGCGGGTCGCCCGACCTGCCGATCGACGTCGCGTCCGCGTCGGTGGTCGAGGGGAAAGCGCGCGCCACGCCGTGCATCCAGTGCAGCGGCGATCTCGAGCTGCGCGGCGACCGCGCGACGTCCACCGCGCGCGGCGTCCTGCGCGAGATCGCGCTCGCCTGCCGCCGCTGCCACACCCCGCGCACCCTCTGGTTCCGGGTGACGCCGCCATCGCCGAACTGATCGGCGATAGAATCTCTCCCGCCATGCGCCATCATGTTCGCGCGTTCGTCGTGCTCGCCGTCGGGGTCGCCGGGTGTCATTCGTTCCAGAACCGACGACCGGACGTGCCGATCAGACCGGCGCAGATGATCCTCCTGCCGATCACCGTCATGGCCATCGAGCTCGACGCCGATGAGGCGCGCACGGTGCAGGAGGACACGACCGATACCCTGCAGACCAACATCGAAGCGGCCGTCCACGCCGAGGCGGCGGCGCGCGGCATCCGTGTCTTCGCGCGGGAGATGGACGGCCAGGACGAGGCGACGAAGAAGCTTTACGGACGCCTGTGGGGCTGGAGCTCGAAGGCGACCCTCGAGATCGCCGCGCAGGCGACGGGCCGCTTCGATTTCGGCCGGCAATCGGTGGGTGACTGGCGATTTCCGGGAGACGTCGCGCCCCTCGCGGCAGCCCTGCGGGCCGACACCGCGCTGACCGTGTACGTGCGCGACACGACCGCGACGACAGGGCGGACGCTTCTGAAAGGCAACATCAGCTGGAAGAAGATCGTCGCCGCCTGCGTGGTCAGCCTGCGCGACGGCCGGATGGTCTGGTGCGATTCGAACGTCGACTCGTGGGGCGACCTCAAGAATCCAGGCACCGCCGCCCGAATCGTAAACGAGCTGCTCGCCGGACTGGGTGGTCCCGGCGCGAAGGTCAGCGAGCCAGCGCCGCGAGAGCCCGGAGCCTGACAGGCCCTCGAGACCCGCGCCCTGCAAGGAGATCGACGCCTTGCGCGCACGATTCGACGCGGTTCGGCGGGGTGGCGAGCTCGGCCGAGCGACCGGCGCCGGAAAGTCAGTCCGGAAACTGGCTCGACGCGCCAAGGGGCTGGCGGATGGGGGTGATACCCGCGATATAGTCGCGGCTCGTGGTCGCTGATCTCTTCAAGTCCGCACCTGATCCGTTCATCGGACGGACGCTGGACAAGCGCTACGAAGTATTGGAGCGCCTCGGCGAGGGCGGGGCGGGGATCGTCTACAAGGGACGTCAGTCGCACCTCGGCCGTTTCGTCGCGATCAAGGTGCTGCACCAGGATGCGGCCGCCATTCCGGAATGGCGCCGGCGTTTCGAACGCGAGGCGCGCGCGCTGTCGGCGCTGGCGCACCCCAACGTCGTTCCGGTGACGGATTCCGGAATCGACGGCGGCACGCCCTATCTCGTGATGGAGCTCTTGCAGGGCAAGACGCTGGCGGACCTGATCAAGGAAGGGCCGCTGCCGCTGTGGCGCGCGCTGGACATCGTCCGCCAGACGCTGCGCGGGCTGGCGTTCGCGCACGGCAAGGGGATCGTCCACCGCGATCTGAAACCGGCCAACGTTTTCCTGCAGGAGCTGCCCGACCAGGCCGATCACGTGCGCCTGCTGGACTTCGGGATGGTGAAGTTTCTCGAGGGTTCGTCGGGATCGCGCACCGTGCCCGAGAACCTGACGCGCGCCGGGATCATGATCGGAACGCCCGCGTACATGTCGCCCGAACAGGTGAAGGGCGCGTCGTCGGACGCGCGGACAGACGTGTACGCGGCCGGCGTCCTGCTGTTCGAGGTGCTCGCGGGGCGGCGTCCGTTCG
>DATFXS010000626.1:0-7236 GCA_035315605.1 Polyangia bacterium | reverse complement strand
CGGAAGCGCCGGGGCGACCGGGACAGGAGGCGCCGGTGGCGCGGGCACGGGCGGTGCGGTCGGTACCGGGGGCGGCGGATCGTCGGGCACCGGCGGAGCGGCCGGCAGCGGTGGCACGGGCGGAGCCGGTGGCGCGGGCGGAACCACCGGCAGTGGCGGCACGACCGGCGCAGGCGGGACGACGGGAAGCGCTGGGACGACCGGGACGGGCGGGACCGGAGGCGCGGGCGGTGCGGTCGGTTCGGGCGGCAGCGGCGGAACGTTCGCGGCGCCCGCGCCGATGGGCGCCGCCGTCCTGAACAGCGACTTTTTCTCTACCAGCCTGTCGATCCTGAACACGCAGGGGAGCGTCGTGCACGGCGACTGCGTCCACACGACGACGACCGGCACGGGCGCGAAGACGATTTCCGGCGACGTGGTCCTTCCGTCGCAGCCCCAGCGCGGCGGCCAGGTCGTCCTGATCGACCGCGGCAACACGGCGCTGACCTTCGTGAACGCGTCGACCTGCGCGTTCGATCGACAGCTGTCGGTGAAGGGCGGCTTCAACCTCGCCAACCCGCACGACGTCGTCATCGTCAGCGACCGCAAGGCGTACGTCACCCGCTACGGCAAGAACGCCGCGCCCCAGAACGCGCTCGCTGGCGGCGACGACCTGCTGATCATCGACCCGCGTGACGGAACGATCAACGGGCACATCGATCTGTCGGCGTACGCCTCGGCGACGTATCCGGCCAGCCCGGATCGGGCGATCATCGCGGCGGGCAAGGTGGTCGTGACGCTGAACCGCTGGAACTCGACCGACTACACGAACGACGTCAGCAGCATCGTCATCGTCGATCCAGACACCGATCAGGTCGTCCAGAACCTGGAGCTCGGCGGCCTGATCAACTGCGAGGGCATGGACGTCGTGGCGGGGACGAAGATCGTGCTGGTGGCGTGCGGCGGCTCCTTCGGTTCGATCGAGCAGGCGCTGCAAGCCGGCATCGCCGTGGTCGACCTGTCGGTGACGCCCGCGAAGATCGTCCGCATCGTCTCGAGCCAGGTCTTTCCGACCGCGCCGCTCACCTTCGCCTGGGTGCTGGCGTATCCGTCGGCCGCCAGCCCGTCGCGGGCCTTCACGGCAACGCTCGGGTCGTTCAGCCCCAGCCTCCCGGACACGCTTTATCAGTTCGATTACGTCGGCGGCGGTCTGGCGTCGTTCGGAACCGCGAGCCCGTTCGATCTCGGGATGCCCGCCGTCGGCAACGGCCGCCTGCTGGTGCCGGACGCGAACAGCGCGATGCCGCGCGTCCACGTCTTCGACACCGACGCGCTCACCGAGTCGCTGGCGTTCGTCCCCGACACGGCGAACGGCCTGCCGCCGCGGCAGGTCGCCTGGTACTGACGGCGGCGGCGTCATGCCGGACAGCGCCCCAGATCGCAACCGCCGCCTCCTCCTCGGGGTGTGCGTGGGCGCGCCGCTGGTGGCGGCCGCGGCGCTGTCCGGCCGCGTCCGCTCGGCGCTGGTCGGCGCGCGCGGCCTGACCGACAGCTTCGCGCCGCCCGGCGCCTTTCCCAAGACGCTGCGCGGCCCGGCCGGCGACGAGCACCGGCTGGCGGCGCCGCCGCGCCGGATCGCCTCGACCTACCTCGGCGCGGACGAGCTGCTGGCCGCGCTGGTCGCGCCCGACCGGATCGTCGGTGTCTCGGCCTACGTCGACGATCCGGCCACGTCCAATTGTCACGACGTCTTCCCGGCGAGCATCCCGCGGCTGCGCGCGGATCCCGAGACCATCATCTCGCTGACGCCCGATCTGCTCTGCGTCGCCGGCTTCACGGCGTCGGACCCGCTGCGCTTGATGATCGGCGCCGGTCTGACCATCGCGCGCTGGTCCCGCTTCGACTCGTTCGCCGACGTGATGGCCGCCATCCGGATGATGGGAGCGGCGGTCGGCGCCGAGGACCGGGCCGACGCGCTGGCGGGCGGCATCGCGGCGCTGCTCGGCGATCTGGAGGGCCGGATGTCGCGCGTCCGCCCGGTGCGGGTGCTTTACTACGACCCGCTCGGCTACACGATGGGCCGCGGCACGCTGGTGGGCGAGATCCTGGCCCGGGCCGGCGGCCTCAACGTCGTCGACGAGCTCGGCATCACCGGGCCGGGCCAGATCGGGATGGAGACGGTGTTCGCGCTGGAGCCGGAAGCGATCGTCATGCCGAATTACGCGGACAATGCGTCGACCGTGCGCGCGCTGGGGAGCGACGCGATCTGGCGGCGGGTGCCGGCGGTGCGCGCGGGCCGCGTCTACGAGGTGCCCGGCGCCTGGATCGCCACCGTGTCACATCACGCCGCCCAGGGCCTGACGCGCGTGGCGCGCGTCCTCCACCCCGAAGCGTTCTGACCTGACTCGAAGCGGCTAGCTGAGCTTGCGCTCGCTGTCGGTGTTGTCCGGCAGCACGCCCTGGTCCAGGTCTTCCTCGGCGATCGGCGCGCTGATCCGGTAGGCGCCGTCCAGCCATTTGCCGAGGTCGGCCACGCGGCAGCGTTCGGAGCAGAACGGACGGAAGGCGTCGGGCGGCGTCACCTCCGTCACACGGCCGCAGCTCGGGCATTTCCGGCGCACGAGAAAACCATAATCCATCCTGGCGGCTTCGTCAGCCGGGGGCGCGATAGAACTACGCACGCCGGGCCATTGTCTGTAAGAATCGGCCTGTGAAAAGCGAGTCCGAGCCGCGCGGCGACGACCCGCTCAGCCGTCGCCGCCGGCCCACGGGAAACTTCGCCGATGGGCTGCGATCGATGCGTGGCCTGCCGCGCGTCGTCTGGGTCCTGGGCGTCGCCAGCCTGCTCAACGACGTGTCGAGCGAGGCGATCTTTCCGCTGCTGCCGGGCTTTCTCACCTCGCTGGGTGCGCCGATGGGCTTCATCGGCCTCATCGAGGGGAGCGCCGACGCGCTGTCGAGCATCCTCAAGGTCGTCGCGGGGCGGCTGTCCGACAAGGGGCCCCGGCGGCTGTTCGTCGCGGGCGGCTACACGATTCCGGCCCTGGCGCGGGCGGCGATCGCCGCGGCGACGGCGCCCGTGCACGTGCTGGCGGCGCGCCTGCTGGACCGCACGGGCAAGGGGATCCGCTCCGGCCCGCGCGACGCGATGATCGCCGATTCCGTCCGGCCGACGCAGCGCGGGCGCGCCTTCGGTCTCAACCGATCGATGGACCACTTCGGCGCCGCGGTGGGCCCGCTGCTCGCCTCGCTGTTGCTGTACGTCGGCCTCGGCACGCGCACCGTCTTCCTGGTCGCGGCCGCGATCGGGATGATGGCGCCGCTGATGCTGTTCTTCCGGCTGCGCGAGCAGCCGCGTGACGCCGTCGATCTGAGCGGGCCGATCGGGATGCCCGAGGCCGGGGCGCTCCGGCGCGGCTATTCCTCGTATCTTGTGGCGTGCGTGCTGTTCGCGCTCGGGAACTCGTCCGACGCGTTCCTCCTGATCCGCGCCCACGAGGTCGGATGGGCCAACACCCAGCTGCCGCTCTTGTGGGCGTTCCACCATCTCGTCAAGTCGATGGCGGCTCTGCCGGGCGGCACGCTGTCCGATCGACACTCGCGCGGGACGGTCGTGTCGTTCGGCTGGGCCGCGTATGCGCTGACCTACGTCGGCTTCGGGTTCGCGCGGGAGCGCTGGCAGATCCTGGGGCTGTTCCTTGTCTACGCGCTCTATCACGGCCTCGCCGAAGGGGCCGAGCGCGCCATCGTCGCGGACCTCTCCGATCGGGGCGCGCGCGGGCGCGCCTACGGCCTCTATCACGGCCTGATCGGCGCGGCGGCGCTGCCGGCCGGCATCGGCACCGGCCTCATCTGGGACCGCTGGGGCCCGGCCTGGGCGCTGAGCGCGAACGCCGCGTTCGCGGCGGGCGCGGCGGTCTTCCTGTTCATGATGACGTTCGCGGGCCCGCTGCGCCGCGCGCCGGCGTCGGCGCGGTAGCAGACGGCCCCTCTCCCTAACCCTCTCCCCGCTTCGCGGGGCGAGGGGATCGGATTCCGCTAGCTGGCTTCGCGCGCGAGGTTGAGGCGCTCGCGGCGGATTCGTAGCACCTCGCGGAGGATGATCTGCAGCGTTGCGACGACCGGGACCGCGATGATCGCCCCCATGATCCCGGCGATCTCGCCGAAAAACAGGATCGACAGCGTCACGATCAGCGGGTTGACGTGGACGGTGCGGCGGAAGATCAGCGGCGCGAACACGTTGCCCTCCAGCAGACCGTAGACGATGAAATAGATCGCCGACGCGACGCCGTGCCCGATCCCCTTGGTGAACAGCGCGATCAGCGAGATGCCGGTCCCCGCGACGATCGGCCCGGCGTACGGGATCATGCTGGAGGCGCCCGCAACGATGCCGAGCGGTAGGAAGAACGGCACGCTGTCGATCGCGAGAAAGGTCGTGGTGAGCGTGGCGTTGGTCATGCAGACCAGCGTCAGGCCGCCGAGATAGCCGCCGATCGACCGGTAGATCTTGTGCAGCACGTCCTCGTACGTCGCACGGTGCTCCGGGCGGGCCTCGGCGACGATGGCGTTGATCACCCGGCCCCCGAAGATCAGCATGAACACCATCAGGAAGGCGATGGTGATCGCCGCCGCGACGCCGCTCAGCAGGTTGCCGAGCGCGTTCAGGATCGGCGTCGCCGCGCCCTCCAGCATCTCGGGCAGGCGGCGTTCGCCCTCCACGACGTAGTCGCCGAGGTGAAAGCGCGCATCCAGTGTCCGGAACAGGGCGCTGGAGCGCGCGCTGCGCACGAACTGAGGCGCGTCGTGCACCAGTTGCTTGCCCTGCTCGATCGCCGGCGGGATCAGCGTGAAGCCGAAGCCGACGATGAGGCCGATACCCGCCAGCGTCACGATCGCGATCGCCAGCGGCCGCTTGAGGCCGCGGCGCTCGAGGATCCGCACCGGGTGGTCCAGCGCGACCGCGATCAGCAGCGCCGCGCCGGTCAGGGCGACGGCCAGCATCGCGTTCCTCACCGCCTCGACGAGGGCGATCACGACGAGGACACCGAACGCGACGGTGAAGACCGTCTTCAGCGTCACCTGCGATGGGCGGACCTCGTTGTCGAGCGCGGACAAGCGGCCGGATGCTACCCCGAATGCGACGGAGCGAGCAGCACCTTCTTCGTCGGACAGCCGCGCGCCTCGGAGGCCTCCACAGCTGCCTGGCAACGGGCCTTGCCGTCGGTGCAGTGGTCCGCCGCCGGCGTTCCAGGCGGCTGGCGATCCGCGAGCTGGCAGATGCGGGCGGCGAGCGCGCAGATGTTGTCGCGGAGCGGAGCGATGCGCGCGCAATCCGGCGGTGTCGCTTGAGCTTGGACAGTGCGAAATTCGCCGTCGGCACGGCGGAGGTCGTCGTAGGCGCGGGCCAATTCCTGCTCGTCGGCGGTCGCCGCCGGGGTGGTGGGCCCGGGGCGTTCGGCAACCGCGCAGGCCCCGACCAGCAGCAATGCGATGGCGAGGCGTTTCACGGCGTCGCTCCCGGGGCGGGTCGCGCGTCCCTCGATTCCTGCAACGTCTCCGCGAGCAGCTTGTCGTTTATCACCAGCGCCGCATGATAATCGGCCGCCGCCGCCGCGCCGTCGTCCATCGCCTCGTGGGCGGCGCCGCGCACGACCAGCAGGTTCGCGACGAACAGGTCGTCGGCGCCGCCGAGACCGAGCCCGCGCTGGACGTCCGTCAGGGCGGCGCGCGGATCACCGGCCTTCAGATCCAGCTCGGCCAGCCGGAAGTAGGTGTCCTGCAGGACGCCGCGCCGATCGCCCGCCGGCAGGTCGGCAGGGGTGCGCCCGTCGACGATGCCGAGCAGCGCTTCCCGCGCCGCCGCGACGTTGCCCGCCTGCAACTGCTGATCGGCGAGGGCGTGGCGGCGCTCGGCGTCGGCGATCCAGCGGGCGTCGCCGTCGTGCCGCGCCCGCGCGCAGCCGCCCGCCAGCGCGCCGAGCAGCGCCACGACGCCGAGCCATCGCGTCGGCCCGCGCGCGATCACGGCGTCTCCTCCAGCCGCTGCCGCAGCCCCGCGTGATACTGGCGCCGGTACGCGCGCATCTCGACGTCGAGGCGCGCGAGCGCGACGCTGCCGGGGCCGCCCCGCGCGGCCTGGGCCTGCGCGGCCAGCAGGTCGGCGGTCGGCGCGGGCGGCGCGGCCGAACCGCGCGACTGCGGCGCGTGCGTCATCGTGGACGTCAGGAGCCAGACGGCCGCCGCGGCCGGGGCCAACAGCGACGTCGCGATCCAGAGGCGCGCGCGCCGCCGCCCGCGCGTCCGGAGGGCTTCCAGCGCGGGCGCCGCCTGCGCGGCGACGATCGGCTCTGCGGCGGCTGGGACGGCGATCGGCGCGCGGGCCTGGCGCAAGAGCGCCGCGGCCTCGAGAGCATCGTTCGGTGCGTCGTGAGCGGACGGATCCGCCGCCTGGTCTTTTTCAAGCGCTGCCGCCAACGCCGCGGCCTCGCGCAGCTCTTCTTCCGAGGGCTGTTCTTCGTCTTCTTTCATGCCGTCACCGGAACCCTGTCGGGAGCAGGGGAATCGGAGGCGGTCGCCGCCTGCCACCGCTCGCGGAACGCGCGCAGCGCGCGCAACAAAAGAACGTCGAACGTCGCGATCTTGACCTCCAGCAGATCGGCGCACTCGGCCCGGGGGCGGTCCTCGATGAACCTCAGCGTCAGCGCGCGACGGTAGCGCGGGTTGATCTCGTCCAGCACCCGCGCCACCGCCGCCTGCAGGCGGGCGGCGTCGCCCGCGTCGTCGCCCGGTCCGGGCGCCTGGCCCTCGAACAGCGGCGCGGAGAGCATCGCGAAGCCGCGCAACGCCTTCCCCTGCCGCGCGCGCTCGCGCTCCAGATCGCGCGCCCTGTTGGCGGCGATCGTGGCCAGCCAGGACCAGATGCTGCCGCCGCGGTCGTCGTACTGGTCTAGCTTCTCCAGCATGATCCGGAAGCTCTCCGCCAGGACGTCCTCGGCGGCCTGCCGCTCGCCGAGCCGGGGCAGCAGCACGCGCGCGTAGAGCGGCTGCGCGAACGCGCCGTACAGCCGCGCGAAGGCGGCGCGATCCCCGCGCCGTAGCTCACGCAGGCAGCGCCGCTCTTCTTCCAGCCAGGCGGGATCATTGAAGGTCACGAACGCCGGGGCCCATGCTACTCGCGTCGTTGCCGGGCGGCGAGCGCCTGGGCGGCGTCGACCAGCGCGCAGAGCTCGCGCCTGTGCTCGTCGGCGTCGGGACCGA
>DATFXS010000625.1:0-8945 GCA_035315605.1 Polyangia bacterium | reverse complement strand
CCGATCCTGCACCGCGCGTCGAAACCGTGATGCGAGCAACCGTGATGCGGAACCGGACCGCGCTGCTTTTCACCCTGACCCTGCTTCCCACATTCGCGATCGGAAGCGCCTGGTGCGCGCGCGCCAAGCCGCCCGACGGGGCCGCCGCCGCGCGCGCAGTGGTCGACGCCGCCGGCAAGGATCCGATCGCGCTCGTCAACGTCAGCGCCGCCGACATGCCCGCCAGCCCGGACATCCTGTTCCTCGGCAAGCGGAGCACCCGCGCCCTCGAACGCTGCCTCGCCGACAACGCCGACGCCCATCTGCGCGCGCTCTGCGCGGGGATGCTCGGCACGCTGGGAGATCGCAGCGCGCTGCCCGCGCTGCATGCGGCGCTCGGCGACTGGGAGACGGAGGTGCGCCTGGAGGTGATCCGCGCGCTCGCCAAGCTGCCGGCGGATCAATCGGTCGATCCGCTGCTGGCGCTCTACGGGCGCGACGACGAGGAGACGACGGTCCGCCAGGCGATCCTCCGGACCCTCGGCGCGATCGGGCATCCGAAGGGGGTGGCGCTGATCCGGCGCGAGCTGGACAAGCCGCGCAAGGCGCTGGCGGCCCGCGGCGGCGATATGCGCCGGACCGCGCTGCAGGCCCTCTGGCGTTGCCGCCATCGGCTCTCCGCCTCCGTCGTCGGCGACGAGGTGTCCCGCGCGCTCGCCCCGCCCCGCAGCAACGATCCGGACATCGAGAAGATGCTGGTGGCGAACGACGCCGAGCTGGTTCGCGAGGCGATCGGGAAGGCCTCGCAGCTGCGGGCGGGCCGGTTCATGAACGTGCTGATCCCGCTGATCTTCAGCCCCGACGACAAGACCCAGAATCGCGCGATCCAGGCGCTCGGCCTGCTGGGCGACGCGCGCGCGGTGCCGGCGCTGGTCCGCCTGCTGCCGACCGCGCGAAATGCCCGGCTGCTCAACAACATCGCGTTCGCGCTGCAGCGCCTCGACGAGCGGGCGTTCACCCACGAGATCCAGCGGATGGTGACTCACAAGCAGGCGGTCATCCGGATGAACGCGGCATTCGTGCTCGGTGACATCCGACAGGCGAAGGCGCTGCCGCTGCTGGAACGGTCGCTGGCGGATCCGAGCGAGCGCGTCCAGCTGGAGGCCGTCATCGCGATCGCGAAGCTGGCGCCGGCGCCGGAGGCCGTTCGCCTGCTGGAGAAGGCGACCGCCAGCCCGAGCGCAAACATCCGCGCCGCCGCCATCGAGGCGGTCGCTGAACACGGAAACGAAAAGTCGATCCCGGTGCTCGAGAAGATGCTCGGTCAGACGGCGCCCGGTCCCCACGACGAGATGCTCCTCCACGCCATTAACCGGTTGAGCGGGGGGAAGCGATCGGATCTGATCTACGAACGCCTCTTCCGCGGCGACGACGAGGAGGTCCGCAAGCGCGCCGCGGTCGTGCTCGGCCAGGCGGGTGACGGACGGGTGCGCGCGTATCTGATCACCTGCTTCGAGACGGACCGCTGTTCGTTCTCCGAGATCGATCGATTTCTGAGCACAGAGGCCGCGAAGGATCCGGTCGTGGCGGGACACGTGCTCTGGATGTGGTTGCGCGGGCGCGACGATCTCTCCGGCCTGGTCGGAACGGTGCGGCCGACGGGGGCCAGCGCGCTCGCCGGAAGCGGTTTCGACGTCGCCGTCACGCGCGGGGACTGGCCGCGCGCCGGGCGGCTCGCCACGTTGCTCGGGGATCTGCACGCCGACGCCGAGCGCCCGCGCCTGCTGGCGGCCGCGAACGCCCCGGACGGCTGGCTCCGGGTGCGCGTGCTGGTCGCGCGCTGCCGCCTCGGCGACAACGACGCGGCGGCCGCGCTGCTGCGCGAGCTGGACGGCTTCCCGATCGACTGGCTGCCGGAGCTGGTCGACGCGCTTCACGGCCTGCGCGAGCCCGAGGCGCGCGCGCGTCTGGCCGGCGAGCTGGAGCGGCGGCAGTCGGGCCGCGAACCGGCCACGGCGCTCGCCGCCGCGGCGGTGCGCCTGCCCTGGACGCCGGACGCGGCGCTGCCGCGCCTGCTCGCCGGAATGAAGTCGACCGACGTCGTCGAACGCGACACGGCGGAGCTTTATCTGCGACACGATCGGACGCCCCGCGTGGGGGCCTTGCTCGCCGAGCGCCAGAGCAAGGAACGCGATCCCGAATTCCGTCTGCGCCTGCGGCGGCTGATCGATGTTCGCCGCGCAGACTAGTCGTCCCGAAGATCGTTCAGCCTGGATCCTCGGGATCGCGGCGGCGCTCGCCCTCCTCGTCTGGGATCCCGCCGCGCCGGCCGCGGATCCCAAGCGCGCGGTCACGTTGCTGGTCGCCGCCGCGGCGCTCGCATCGGTGCGCCGTCGCGATCCATCGCCGCTGCAGGTCCCGGCGGCCGCGCCCCTGTTCGTCGCGTTCGTCGCGCTCGGGGCGCTGTCGCTCGCCTGGGCGCACGGACCCGGCTGGACCGACCTCGCGACGCTGGCGGGCGCGGCGCTGCTGCTGGCCGGCGCATCCTTGCGGCCGCGCGCGGAGGCCGCCCTGCTGGCGCGCGCGACGGCGACCGTGCTCGGCGGCGGCGCCGCCCTCTGGACGTTGCTACAGGCGGCCACCGGCGCGCGCGGGCTCGACCTCCACGGTGGCCAGGGAAATCCCAACTGGCTCGGGCTGGTCCTCGCCGTGACGTTGCCGCTCTCGCTCTCCGCGTTGCTCGATGCTCGCCGCGGATCGCGCGCCGAGCGGATCCTGGCGCTGCTGGTCCTTCCCCAGATCCCGGCCCTGCTGCTCTCGCAATCGCGTACAGCGTGGGTCGCGCTGGCCGTCGCCGGCGCCTTCACGCTGGCGGACCCGCGCCTGCCCCTCAAGCGGAACGTCGCCATCGCGCTCGGTCTCGCGCTCGGCGCCGCCGCGCTGCTGCTGGTCGCGCCCGGCAGCGCGGCGCGGGCGCTCGGGGGACGGATCTGGATCTGGCGGATCGCGGCGCGCGCCGCGGTTGGCGCGCTTCCTCTTGGTGACGGCCTGGGCACGTTCCCAGGCCGGTTCCTCGAGCAACAGGGCGAAGCGCTCGCCGGGCTTCCGACGGCCGAGGCGGCGCGGCGCTTCGTGAATGCGACCAGCGCTCACGACGACTGGCTGGAGACCGCCGTCGAGACGGGCTTGCCGGGGCTCTTGCTGCTCGCTGCGGCGATCGGGGCCGGGATCGCGGCCTGCCGTCGTGCCGGCGCGCGCGCCGAGGCGGCCACGCTGATCGCCTTCGCGGTCGCGGCGCTCGCCGACAGCCCGCTGCGCCAGCCCGCCGTGCTCGCGCCGGTGGTGCTGGCGCTGGCGAGCGGGCCCCGGACCGTGACGCTGTCGACCCGCTCGCGGCGCGGCCTTCCCGCGGTCGTCGCGGCCGGGCTGCTGGCGGCCGCCGCGCTGCTGCCGATCGCGGGCTCGCGCTGGCTGGGCGCGCGCCTCGCCACCCGCGCGCGCGACGCCGACCCGAATCAAAAGGTCGCCCTGTTGTCGCGCGCGGCGCGCGTCGATCCCCGCTCCGGCGAGATCGCATTCGCGGCCGGCATCGCGCACCTCGAGCGCGGCGAGCCCCAGGCCGCCATCGCCGAGCTCGAACGCTCGCGGCCCGCCCTGCCTCAGGTCGCGACCGAGGTGGCGCTTGGCAACGCGCAGCTCATCGCGGGCCATCCCGCCGACGCCGCGGCCGCCTACGAGCGCGCCCTCTGCCTCGACCCCGGCTCGTTTCGCGCCCACGCCAACCTGGCCGTCGCGCTGCGCCGCCTCGGCCGGGACGACGAAGCGGACCGGCACCTCCGATCCGCCCGCCTCGTCTGGCCTCACCACCGCGCGCTCGCGGAGATCGCCGCCGCGATGGAAGCGGAGGACTAGATCCGATCCAGCGTCGGTCCGCCGAGCGACGACACGAGGAGGGAACGCTCCTGCGCATCCGGAGGAACAGAGACGGCAACGATCTCGGTTCTTCGCGTCACGAGATCGACGAGCGGGCGCGCCGTCCTGTCCACGTTGGCGGCAGGGCGGCGAATCGGGCCGACGCTCTCGATGCGCGACAGAACCCCTACGCCCAGGATGCCCAGGCCCGGTCGAAGCTCGATCTGCCGGACCCAGACGGGGCACGCATCACCCGCAAAATCATACTGCTCCGGAGCGACCGCGAAAGAGGTGCGCACCTCGGCGCGCACGTGGCCCGCGCCGACGGCTTCGCACCGGACCTCCGCCAGCTGCGTGCGCGCGCCGACGCGCTGGTGATCGCGAAGGAGCAAGATCGTTCCGACCGACATCGAGCCGGTCACGACCAGCGCGATCCAGAGCGCGCCCAGCGCCAGGTAGATCCCGCGCGGACGTGGCACGTGTGGAACGTCGAGCAACCGTCGAAGTCCGTGCCAGCCGAACATCAACGTCAAAACGGCCGCCGCGAACAGGCCACCCACCGCGACGGAAACCAGCTTGAGCGGGACCTCGTGCACGATTCCGGTCATCGCGTTGAAGGTAATCACTGACGAAGTCCGGCGAGCGCGTTGCAAGCGGCAGATCCAGGAACCGGGAAGGCGCGCCGGTCAGGGCTGCCGACGAAGGTCGCCCGTCGCCAGAGCGGCCGCAACGGCGATGAAGAAGATGTCGAACGGGATGCGATAGCGCACCTCGCCGGTCGCGATCGCCACCGTCACCGTCAGGGCCGCGACCGGCGCGAGGACCAGCGCGGTGCGACTGGTGAGGAAGGCCCGCACGCCGCGCCGAGCGACCAGCACGCAAGCGTACAGCGTCGGCAGGAAGAGCAGCACCACGAAGACGTACTGGAAGAGATGCGCGTAGGGCCACGACGCGTGCCCATACGACGGCCACATCGCCACGCCAAGGAACGTGTCGTAGATGTGATCGAGCGAGAGCACGATCGCTTCCCACGGATGCGCCGCGATCCAGCGCCACGCCTCCGCCGCGTTGGACGCGCTGTCGGTCATCACGAACGGGACCCTGACGCGATCGTCGTAGTGCCGCAGGTGCGATCCCGGGCTCCCGAAGAAGAAACCGTGTCCCTGATCTTCCGCCCAGTCGATGCCGGCGACGCGGCCGTAGTGCCCGAGCAGAAAATCGGCCGCCGCCTTGTTGCCCCCCACGCAGAAATGCCCGCGGTTCGCGCGCGTGCAGACCCGCGTGAGGGTGATCATCACCGGCGCGGCGCCGACGGCGACCATCGCCACGCGCAGCACCCAGGGTCGAAGCCGCGCGCGCCAGGAAGCGCCGCCCGATTGCGGCCCGCGCACGAGCAGCAGCGCCACGCCCTCTACGGCGAAGAAACCGATCGCGGCGAGCAGCCCGACGTTCTTCATCGAGATCGCGACGGAGAGCGCGAATCCGCCCGCCAGCGCGAGACCGAGCGCGACCGCCTGCCGCCGGGCGCCGCGCGCGGCCAAGAATGCGGCGAAGGCCAGGGCCAGCCACAAGATGAAGTGAATCTCGGACAGAAAGAGCGCCCCGAACTCGATGAACGGAAAGTAGAGGCTGGCGAACGCGAGCGCCAGACGACCGGTCCGCCGCCCGAATGCCACCGCCCCCAGCAGGCCGACCGCGAGCGGCACCAGGCAGCTGACCACGAGCTGGACAGTGGTGGCGCGCGCGAGCAGCGCGCCGCCGGAGCTGAGGAACGACAGCAGCGCGGGATACCCGAGCGGATGGGTCACGTCCCATGGCCCGAGCGGGATGCTGGTGTTGCGCAGCCGCTGGGCGAGGGTGACATAGAGGTACATGTCCGAATCGACGAAGCGCTCCGGCGGATGGATGTCGATCGTGTAGCGCACGCGCAGCGCCACCCCGACGAGGTAGACGAAGAAGGCGCCGAGGGCGGGGCTCCGGAGGACGGCGTCGACGCGCGGCGGGACGAAACGGGAGACGTCGAAGCGAGGGACTTTCACGCCGGCCGTACCCTAACACCGACGGCGGACAACCTGCGCGCGGGCTGTCAGTACCGAATGTCGACCAGGGTCTTCTTGCGCAGCTCGGTCAGATAGATCTTGGTCTGCCGCTCCATGTCCTTCTGGCGGAGCTGCATCCGGATGTCGTCCTTCACGTCGTCGAGCGGCTTCGCGTCCTTGACCTTGCGGTCGACCAGCTTGATGACGTGGAAGCCGCGGTCGGCGCGCACGGGGCCGCGCACCTCGCCCACCTTCATCGCGAACACCAGCTCCTCGATCGGCTTGGGCAGCATGTCCTTGCCGAAGTAACCGAGATCGCCGCCGTCGGCGCGCGTCGCCGTGTCGTCGGACACCTCGCGCGCCAGCTTGGCGAAGTCCTCGGTCTTGGCGCGCTCGAGGATCTTCTTGGCCTGCGCCTCTTTTTCGGCCGCCGCCGCCACGTCGGCGCCGTCGGGGATCGCGATGAAGATGTGGCTGGCGCGGACCTGGACGTTGGCGCTCCCCTTCATGTGGCGCTCGTAGTACGCCTTCACTTCGTCGTCGGAGACGTTGACGCGCGAGCCGACCGCGATGTTGATGACGCGAAAGCGCAGCAGCTGGCGCTTCAGGTCGGCGCGGTAGCTGGCCATCGACATCCCCTGCTGCTTCAGCGCCTCACGCAGCTGATCGTCGTCGATGTTGTTCTGCTTCTTGATCTCTTCGATCGACGAGTCGATCTGCTCGCTGGTCACGGTCAGCTTCAGCTCGCCGGCCTGCTGCAGGATCAGCTCGTCGTCGATCAGACGTTCCAGCACCTCGCGCCGCAGCGCCGAGGCCCGGGCCGCCCGCTTGTCCGGGTCGGTCACCCGGCTGACGTCGGCCATCAGCGGCGCGGCCTTCTCCTCCACCTCGCTCGCGAGCACGACGTTCTCGCCGACGACGGCGGCGATCTTCTCGACCATGCGCGCGCCGGCGACACGCGGCGCGGTCACCAGGGCGGCGACCGGCAGCAGAATGGCGGCGGCGCGGATGGCTTTCATCGGCTACGGCTTGCCCTGCGGCGCGGGCCGCATCGCCGGGGTCCCCGGCGGCGGCTGCATCATCGGCATGCCCGGAGGACCTCCGAGCGACATCCCCGGCGGCGACATGCCCGGACCCGGAGGGCCGCCCGCGCCGGCGCCCGTGTCGATGACGACCTTGGACAGGTTCGCATCGTTGACCTCGATGTTGGCCTTCTTCTTCAGCTCGGCGACGAAGTTGTCCATCGCCTTCGTGCGGGTGTCGCGGAACAAGCGCTGCTGGATCTGGTGCTTCACCTCGGCCAGCGGCCGGCTGAAGCCGGGTCGCTTCTGCGTCAGGCGGATGACGGCCCAACCCTTGTCGGTCTTGATCGGCGGCGCCACGTCGCCGACCTCGCCCAGCTTGAAGGCGGCCTCGACGATCGGCTTCGGATAACGGGTGGTGTCCTTGTCGAAGAAGCCGAGGTCGCCGCCGCGCTGCTTCGCGTCCTCGTCCTCCGAGTACTTGGTGACGATATCCTTGAACTGCTTCTGATCGGGCGTCGGCACCGCCGCGGCCTTGGGTAAGGCCTTCGCTTCGGAGTACGCCTTGTCGGCCTTGCCCTTGTCCTTGGCGGTCACCTCGCTGATCCGCACCTCATCCTTCTGATTGAACTCAGCCGGATGCTCGTTGTAGTACTTCTCGACGTCGGCGTCGGGGACGTCCTCGACCTTCAGCTTCGATTCGAAGTCCTTCTGAAGGAACTTCGAGATCATCTGCTGCTTCATCACCCGCAGCACCTCGGGGTCCTTGTCGTATCCGCGCCGCTCGGCCTCGTTGGCCATCACCTCGAACCTAATCAGGCTGTCGAGGAATTCTTTCTTCTTTTCGTTGCTGGTGTAGCGGGCGCGCACGAACGGCGACTGCTTGTTGATCCGTTCCTGCACGTCGCCGACGGTAATCACCGCGTCATCGACGCGCGCGACCACCTGGGAGGAGTCGCCGCCCCCACCCGTCGGAGCCTTGCTCTTGTTCTTTTTGCAGGCGGGCGCGCCGAGCGCGAGACAGGCAGCCACGGCCAGCGCGGCGCCACCGAAAAGCGGATGGGATGGGGTTCGCATCCGCGAGAGATTACACGCCTTTCTTTCTAGATCCAGCGGATCGGACCGGCGTGGTGGTACAGCCGGTGGGTGTGGGGAACGAAATGCAAGAGCCCGTTGACGACCGTGATCACAGCCGCCGACACCAGCAGGCCACCCAGCGTTTCGATCGCGAACGAGCCGATCAGCTTGTCGGTCAACCAGAGCAGGACCGTATTGACGATGAAGGGCACGAAAAAGAACAGCAGCCCGAGCGTGAAGATGGCGGGCACGAACAGCACCGCCCGGATGAACCACCCGAGCAGGACGTTGAGGACCGAGAAGACGATCGCCACGACGATCGCCGACCCGATGCTCTTGATCCGGACGGAGGGAAGGAAGCGCGCCAGCAGCAGAATCGTGCCGGTCAGAACCGCGATGTGCAGGAGAACGTGCGTGATTCCCATGGGGGCCAAGCTTAGCAGGCAGTGGTTGGGCCCCCGCCGGCCGGCTGGGGTTGCCTCGTAAGTACCCGGTAAGAAACCGTTTCCATAGGCGATTTTTGGGGCCTCCGTGAGCCGTCCCGAGGGCCCCCGGAGACTGGTTGCGACATGAAGGCCCTTAAGGTCGTGATCTGGTCATTGGGCCTTCTGGCCCTCGGGTGTGCGCCGACGGAGACGAACGGGACCGGCTCCGGCGGCAGCGGTCAGACCGGCACCGCCGGCACGACCGGCAGCGCCGGCACGACCGGCTCCGGCGGCAGCAGCTCCCCCGGCACGGGCGGCAGCAGCTCCCCCGGCACCGGCGGCAGCAGCTCTCCCGGTACGGGCGGCAGCAGCTCCCCCGGCACCGGCGGCAGCAGCTCTCCCGGCACGGGCGGCAGCAGCTCTCCAGGCACGGGCGGCAGCTCCGGGACGACCGGCGCGGGCGGCAGCTCCGGGACGACCGGCGCGGGCGG
>DATFXS010000624.1:0-4034 GCA_035315605.1 Polyangia bacterium | reverse complement strand
TAAGACCGGCCGTCACAAGCGATCTCCACGCGGCCATCCTTGGCCGCCCGGAGGGTCCCGAGGAAATTGCGGCGCCCCTCCACCCCATCGATGAGCCGAATACGCGCGCTCTCGCCCACGAATCGCGCAAAGTCCCGCTCTCGCCGCAGGGGCCGATCAAGCCCGGGCGAGCTCACTTCCAACTGATACGCGTGCGGGATCAAATCGGCCACGTCGAGGGCGGCCGATACGTCCCGACTCACTCGTTCGCAATCGTCCAGTCCGACCTTCCCGCCCTGCCCGCCCTGACCGCCACTCTGCTCCGCCCCGGTTCCCGCGCCCTCGCCCGCGATCACGGGGGCGTCGATGTACAGCCGCACGACAAAACCCGACGGCTCACGACCATACTGGACCTCGATCAGATCGAAGCCGGCGTCGCGCACGTAGGGTTCGGCGAGCAGCCACAAGTCTTGAACGTCCTTTCGCATGCGGGAGTTTTTGGAGCCGATTTGTTTCCGTTCTGTTTGGTTTCGGGGTTGTGTCTGAGGGCAAAAAAAAAGGGCGGGCACGCGGCCCACCCTTCTTCGAAGGAGGCAACGCAAAATTTCTGAGGGACCGGCTTTATAACACGCCGATCTGTGAGGCGCAAGACGGCGCGCCACGCCCCAGCGGGACCTAAGCACGGAGATTCACGGGCGATTCCCGGTGGACGCGCCCCGCCATGATAGGCTTGCGCCGTCATGTCCGACCTGGCCGTGGCGGCCGTCCAGATGACCTCCGGCGAGGACGTGGACGCGAACCTCGAGCGTTCGCGCGAGCTGGTCATGGAGGCCGCGACCGCGGGCGCGATGATCGTCGGCCTGCCCGAGAACTTCGCCTACCTGGGCAGCCGCGTCGACCACAAGCTGGCGATCGCCGAGCGATTGCCCGCGGTCGGGGTGGACGAACACAACGACTTCGGTCCGATCCTGGGCGCGATGCGCGGCCTCGCCCTGAAGGCAGGCGTCTGGCTGCTGCTCGGCGGATTCCCGGAGAAGAGCGGTCAACCCGACCGGATCCAGAACACGGCGGTGCTGCTGAACCCCGAGGGGACGATCTCGGCCATCTACCGCAAGATGCACCTCTTCGACGTCGACGTGCCCGGCGGGAAACGCTTCCGGGAATCGGATACCGTCGCGCCCGGCAGCGAGGCGGTCGTCGCGCCGACGCCGTGGGGCGGGCTTGGCCTCAGCATCTGCTACGACCTGCGCTTCCCGGAGCTCTACCGCGCGCACGCCGCCAAGGGCGCCCGGATCGTCGCGGTGCCGTCGGCGTTCACGCTGGAGACCGGCAAGGATCACTGGCACGTGCTGCTGCGGGCGCGCGCGATCGAAAACCAGGTCTACGTCATGGCGCCGGCCCAGGTCGGCACGCACGGCCCGACGCGCCGGAGCTACGGCCACGCGCTGGTCGTCGATCCGTGGGGCGTGATCGTCGCCGAATGCGGCGGCGAGGAAGGCTTCGCCCTCGCCCGCCTCGACTTCGCCTACCAGGACAGGGTGCGCGAGGCGCTCCCGGTCCTGAACCACCGCCGGCTGTAGCGGCCCCCCTAGCGCGATCGGTGGGCGACCGACCCGCTGCGGGCACCGAACCAGATCTGCGTCGGCGAGACCCAGACCATCCGGTACCCTGCCGATGGCGGCGCGTCCGTGGGAGGCGTGAACGTGTCGCCGGACAACTGGAAGACCTGATTGTTGCCGACCGTGAAGACGTCGGCGCCGAGCCCGCCGATGTCGGTGAACCCCTCGCTGCTGCCGCCCTCCACCTTCAGCGTCTTCCAGCTTCCGCCGGTGAAATGAAACAGCGCTTCGCCCTCGCCACCGGCGTACGCCTGGCTGCCGTCGCCCCAGATCGTGAACAGGCCGAAGAAGGTCAGCGCCGTCGAGGTCCAGGTCGTGCCGTCGAAGTGCAGCGCGTCCGTCGAGCCGCTCGCCACCCAGACGTCGTTGGGCGCGACCGCCCAGACGTCGTGCCCGTTCGTCGCGGACGACTGCCCCCAGGCGCTGCCGTTCCAGTGGAAGATGCCGCCCGTGCCGACCGCCCAGACGTCGCCGCCGGAGGTGCCGTTCACGGAGGTGAGAATCGTCGCGCCCGGAAGCGGAAACGTCGTGAGCGCGCTGCCGTCCCAGTGATATGCGGCGCCACGCGCGCCGACGATCCAGACGTCATTTGGGGCGGCGCCCCACACACCGAGCAGGATCGGCAGATCAGGACGCGGCGTCACCGTCCAGGCGCAGCCGTCGAAGTGCGCGTACACGCCCGTCGCTTGCGGCACGATGCCCATCGATTCATCGCCGCCCACCAGCCAGACGTCGTCCGGGCGGTTCGCCCACATCCCGTCGAAGCCTGCCAGCGCAGGCGGAGGCACGGCGTCGCTGCACCAAGAGCCGCTCATCGTTCCCGCGCAGTGCGTGAGCGGATCGCCGCACGCGGATCCTCCGCCTGTCCCGGCGGTCCCCGTCCCGGTCGTGCCGGCGGCGCCGGTGCTGGTGCCCGTGGCGCCGCCCGCGCCGACCGTCGTCCCGGTCGTGCCGGCCGTCGACGGCCCCGAGCCCCCCACGCCCGTGGGGACGGGCGCGCCGCCCGCGCCCGGCGTGCCGCCCGCGCCCGAGGGCAGCGACGGTCCGCGATTGCCCGTTGGTCCGGCGGCGCCGCCGCGGCCGTTCGTTCCCCCGTCGGGCGCGGCCGGATTCGAGCTGCTGCACCCCCACGCCGACACACAAGCCAAGAGACCCAGGACCATCCCCTTCGACATCGCCGCCGCCTCCTTCCCAGATGTTGGGTTGGCTGCGCGCCGCCGCAACGGGGTGGCCGCGGCAACATTCCGGTGACCTCGAGCGGAGCGCCTTCGGTGCTACCCCCGAGCGCGCGCGATCAGGAAGCTTCTTTGCGGCTGGCGACGACGGAGATCAGCGCGGCGCCGCCGATCAGACCGGCGACCACCAGCAGCGAGACCCAGTTCGAGATCCGGAAGCGATCGGCCAGCAGCATCTTCGCGCCGACGAACGCCAGCACCAGCGCCAGCGCCGGCCGCAGGTACTTGAGGCGGCGAACGACGCTCGCGACCAGGAAGCAGAGCGCGCGCAGCCCCAGCACGGCGAAGATGTTCGACGTGTAGACGATGAACACGTCGCTGGTGACGCCGAACACCGCCGGGATCGAATCGACCGCGAAAACGACGTCCGTCGCCTCGATGACGACCAGCACCATCAAGAGCGGCGTCGCGTACAGGCGTCCGTCCTGGCGGACGAAGAAGCTGGTCCCGACGTACTCCTTGGTGAGGCGCACGAAACGCCGGAACACCCGCAGCACGGGGTTCTTCTCGGGGTGCGGTTCCTCATCGCCTCCCTTCAGCAGCCGGGCGGCCGTGAAGATCAGGAACGCGCCGAAGATGTACATCACGAAGTGGAAGCTGGCGAGCAGCGCGGCGCCGACCGCGATGAATGCCCCCCGCGTGATCAGCGCGCCGATGATTCCCCAGAACAGCACGCGGTGCTGCAGGTGGGCCGGCACGCCGAAGTACGAGAACGCGACCAGGAAGACGAACAGGTTGTCGACGGACAGCGCCTTCTCGATCAGCCACGCCTGGAAGAACTCCAGCGCCCGATCGGAACCGCTGTGGACGTAGATGCCGAGGTTGAACAGCAGCGCGACGCTGATCCAGACGACCGACCAGACCGCGGCCTCGCGCGCGCCGATGACGTGCGCCTTGCGGTGGAAGACCCCCAGGTCCAGCGCCAGCATGACCGTGATGACGGCGGCGAACACCACCCAGGCCATCGGCTTGCCGGCCATCAGGGTTTGACTTCCAGGTGCCGGAGCGGCGGCTGCGACTGCGGCGCGGGCGTCGGCGCGACGTCGTTGAACAGCTTCGCGAGCGAGAACCCACCCATGCGCTTGATGACCAGGATCGCGATCAGCGCCGCCAGCAGGAACAGCGCCCGCCGGAAATTGCGCCTGGGCAGCATCGCCCAGAAGCTCTTCTCGGCGGGGGCCTCGCGCGGCGGATGCCGCGG
>DATFXS010000623.1:0-6340 GCA_035315605.1 Polyangia bacterium | reverse complement strand
CACGGCTTGGCGGCGAACCGCTCGAGGATGACGCGGCTGTTCTGGGCGTAGACCCGCCCGCGCTCGCCGACCGCGCGCGCCACAAGCTCTGTCGTGTAGCCGCCGCCCGCGCCCAGCTCGCCGAACCGCATCCCCGGCGCTACCTCGAGAAACGCGAGCAGCTCTTCGGGGTGGCGCCCGCCGTCCAGCGCCCGATCGGCCTCCAGGCGATCGGGATCGATCACGACGTCGCGAACGAACGGGGTGACGCCGGGGTGGGCGACGTGGATCACGCCCGTCGGCTTTCCGCCAGGCGCCCCGGCCGGGGCCGCGCCCCGCGCGCACCCGACGGCGATCGTGACGGCGACGATCAACGCGCGCAGCGACGGCACCGAGGTAGTCATTCGTGTGCAAGTCTGCGCAAGACCGCCCGTGATGTCGAGCCCAGGCCGTCGCGCGACTTGAGTAAAAACTTGCGGGGCCGATACCGGTCCTGTGTCTATGAGGGCACGGGAGATGTGCATGCGATCCAGCTCGAAGCTCATGTGGTTGTTCGTCGTGGTCGGTTCCGGGGCGATGGCTGCGTGCGGGAGTGTGGCGTCGCAGAGTGACGGCGGCGGTGGCAACGGTGGGGGCGGCGCGGCCGGAAGCGACGCCGCGGTCGACGTGGCGCCGCCGACGGTCACCGAGGCCTGCGCGATGTATGCGACGGCGTTCTGCGGGCGGCTGCAGGCGTGCGCGCCGTTCGTGGGCCAGGTCCTCTACGGCGATCGGACGATGTGCGAGACGCGCGCGGCGCTGGGGTGCATGCTGGATTTCGAGGTCTCCGATACGAACCACACGACGACCGACATGGTGGCGTGCGCCCACGATGCGACGTCGGCGAGCTGCGGCGATCTCGTCGCGAACGTGCTTCCCGCCTCGTGCGCGATCAGGCCTGGTATGCGCCTCGCAGGCCAGGGCTGCGGATCCAGCTGGCAGTGCATGAGCACGCACTGCGAGAAGGCGAGCGGCGATTGCGGCGTCTGCGCGCCGCGCGCGGATGCCGGCGGCGCCTGCACGGTCGATGAAGGGTGCACGACAGGCCTGGTCTGCGCCGCGCAGAAGTGCGTCGCGCCCGCCGCCCTGAGCGCGCCGTGCAGCACCGCCGCGCCCTGCCGCGCCGACCTCTTTTGCAGCGCCGTCAGCAACACCTGCGAGATGCCGCGGGCAGCCGGTGCGTCGTGCGACAAGGACAGCAACGCCTGCGACTTCAAGAACGGCGTCGGGTGCAACGGGTTCGCGTCGCCGCCCCAGTGCCAGATGGTCTCGTCGGCGAAGGGCGGCTCGGCCTGCGGCATCGTCAACAACACGTTGACCGTCTGCATCGTGCTGAACAGCTGCAACGGCCTGTCGCTGATCCCGCTGTCGACCACGGGGACCTGCCCCAACCCGGCCGGCGACGGCCAGGCATGCACCGACAGCGTGCACTGCATGGCGCCCGCGAGCTGCGTGAACGGGCTGTGCCGCCTGCCGAGCTCGTCGTCGTGCGCTAAATAATCGGCAGCTCCGAACCGGCACGGACCGCGAAGGCCGCGTCGATCTCGGCGATGTCGTCGGGGTCGAGCGCGAGGCGGAGCGCGCCAGCGTTCTCCTCCGCGTGCGCGACCGTCGACGCCTTCGGGATCGTGAACAGGGGCGCCTCGCGGGCCAGGAACGCGAGCGCCACCTGGCGCGGCGTCGCGCCGTGGCGCTCGGCCACGGCCGCGAGCGCGCGCCCGCCCCCGCGCGACGGCGACGGGAACCGGCCGTGGCCGAACGGGCTGTAGCCGACGACCGCGATCCGGTGCTTCGCGCAATACGGCACCAGCTCAACGTCGATATGGCGTTCACCCAGGTGGTAGAGGACCTGGTTGCAGGCGATCGGGTGCTTGCGCAGCAGCCCCCGCGCCTCTTCGAGATCGGCGACGTCGAAGTTCGAGACGCCGAGCGCGCGGATCTTTCCCTGATCCACGAGCTCTTCGAGCGCGCCGAGGGTGTCTGCGAGCGGAATGCTTCCTCGCCAGTGCAGCAGGTAGACGTCAAGATAGTCCGTCCCGAGACGGCGCAGGCTCTGCTCGCACGCGCGCAGCGTCCCGGCGCGACGCGCGTTCTGCGGCAGCACCTTGCTGACGATGAACAGGTCGCGGCGCGGGATCCCGCGGATCGCCTCCGCGATCAGCTCTTCGGAGCCGCTGTAAAGCTCGGCGGTGTCGATGTGGACCATGCCGCGCGCGATCCCGGCGCGCAGGGCGGCGACCGCCTCGGCGTGGCGGCGCCCTTCGGCCAGCTGCCAGGTGCCCTGCCCCACCACCGGCACCTCGTCCGGCATCGGCCCGAAGGGACGTCTCGTCGCGCTCATGCGTTACATTGGGTCCATGGCCATCGAAAGTGTCAATCCCGCCACCGGCGAGCGGCTGCGCGCGTTCGAGCCGCACACGCCCGCGGCGGTCGACGGCAAGCTGGCGGCGGCGGTGGCCGCGTTCAAGCTCTGGAGCCGACGGCCCGTCGCAGAGCGCGCCCAGGTGTTGCAGCGGGCCGGGGAAATCCTCGGGGCCGAGAAGCAGTCGTTCGGCGCGATCATGACGGCCGAGATGGGCAAGCTGATCGGCGCCGCCGCCCAGGAGGCCGAGAAGTGCGGCGCCGCCTGCCGCTACTACGCCGATCACGCCGACGCGTTCCTGCGTCCCGAGGTCGACGCGAACGGGCTAGACGCCGTGCTGTTCCAGCCGCTGGGGGCGGTGCTGGCGGTGATGCCATGGAACTTTCCCTTCTGGCAGGTGATCCGGTTCGCGGCGCCCGCGCTGGCGGCCGGCAACGTCGGGCTGCTCAAGCACGCGTCGAACGTTCCGCAGTGTGCGCTGGCGCTGGAGGATCTGTTCACGCGCGCCGGCGCGCCCGCCGGCGTGTTCCAGACGCTGCTGGTCGGATCCGAGCGCGTCGCCGCCATCATCGCCGACGAGCGCGTGGCGGCCGTGACCGTAACCGGCAGCGAGGGCGCGGGGCGCGACATCGCGCGGGCGGCGGGCCAGCACGTCAAGAAGAGCGTGCTGGAGCTGGGCGGCAGCGACGCGTTCATCGTTCTCGCCAGCGCCGACCTGCCGCGCGCGGTGGCGACCGCCGTCAAGGCCCGCATCATCAACAACGGACAGTCGTGCATCGCTGCCAAGCGGTTCATCGTCGCCGACGCGATTTACGACCAGTTCGTGCGCGACTTCGCGGCGGCGATGGGCGCGCTGCGCGTCGGCGATCCGACGGCACCCGACACCGAGCTCGGGCCGCTCGCGCTGCCCGCGATTCGCGACGGCGTCGCCGACCAGGTGGATCGGTCCGTGGCAGCGGGGGCGCGCCTGCTGGTGGGCGGGCGGCGACCCGAGGGTCGTGGCTGGTTCTACCCGGCGACGGTGCTGACCGAAGTCCCGCCCGACGCGGCGGCCGCGCGCGAGGAGGTGTTCGGGCCGGTCGCAGCGGTGTTTCGCGTCGCCGGCATCGACGAGGCGATCGCCGTCGCGAACGCCAGCCCGTTCGGGCTGGGCGCCGCGGCCTGGACGCGCGATCGCGCGGAGGCCGACCGGCTGGCGCGCGAGCTGGATTCCGGCAGCGTCTTCGTCAACGGCATGGTCGCGTCCGACCAGCGGTTCCCGTTCGGCGGCGTCAAGCGCTCGGGCTACGGCCGCGAGCTGGGCGTGTTCGGCCTGCGCGAGTTCGTCAACATCAAGACGGTCCGGATGGCGGACCTCGCGTGATCGGGCCGGCGCTGCCGTCGCCGTCGTCGAACGCCGCCGCGTAGTCCGCGAAGCTGTCTAGCTTCGCCAGCGGCGGGAACAGCCAGTTGGTCACGACCGCGACGCCGATGGTGATCGCGCCGCCCACGACCACCGACGTGACCGTGCCGAGCAGCCGGGCCGCGACGCCCGACTCGAACGCGCCCAGCTCGTTCGACGATCCGATGAAGATCTGGTTGACGGCCGACACGCGCCCGAGCATCCCCGACGGCACCATCACCTGCATCAGCGTCGCCCGGAAGTAGACGGACAGCATATCGGCCGCGCCGCTGGCGGCCAGCAGCACCAGCGACAGCACGAACGACTTCGACAGCGCGAAGCCGATCGTGAACACGCCGAACGCGATCACCGCGCGCAGGAACGTCCGCCCCAGCCGGCGCCCCGGCGGGCGCAGCGCGATCACAACCGACATCAGAACCGCGCCGATCGCGGGCGCGGCCCGCAACCCGCCGAGCCCGGTCGGCCCGACGTGCAGCACCTCGGCCGCGAAGATCGGCAGGATCGCGGTCGCACCGCCGAACAGCACGGCGAACAGGTCCAGGGTGATCGCGCCGACGAAGATCTGCCGCTTGAACAGAAACGCCAGCCCCTCCCGGACGCTGGCGATCAGCGCCGGCTCCGCCGACCGCACCGACGGCGGGCGCGCCGGGGGCCGGATGCGGGCCACCGTCACCAGCGACGCCGCCATCAGCGCCGCCGCAATCGCGTACGACCGCGTCGGTCCGACCAGCCAGTAGAGGACGCCGCCCAGCGCCGGCCCCGCCACGGCCGCGACCTGCCAGGCGCCGGCGCGCCAGGCGACGGCGCTGGGGAACAGCGGGCGCGGGACCAGATCGGCGCCCAGCGCGTTGCGCGCGGGCAGAAGGAAGCTGCGCGCGGCGCCGCAGACGACGATGACGCCATAAATGACGAGCTGGATCGTCGCCCCCGGGCGGGCGCGGCCGGGGGCGAAGAAGATTGTGCTCGCCACGGCCAGCACGCCGGCGCAGGCGCACAGCAGCACCAGCGACACCAGCGCGACGCGGCGGCGATCCCGGATATCCGCCACGTGCCCGGCGTAAAGCGCGAAGCCGATGAACGGGGCCGCCTCGGCCAGCCCGACCAGCCCCAGCGCCAGGGGGTCCCGGGTGACGTCGTACATCTGCCAGGCCACGACCACCCCCTGGATCTGCGCCCCCATCGCCATCGTCAGGATGCTGACGACGAACCACCGAAAATTCGGAATACGGAGGGGTGCGTACGGGTCGTGGGGCGGGTCCGGGGCCTCGGAGGCCGACGCGAGCGACATCGACGCCTAGATTAGTGTAAAAGGCGCTGGGCACCCGTGACTCTCGGAAAGAACTTCCGCCTGCCGGCCGACGTCAAGCCCAAGGCATACGACGCCGACCTGCGGCTGGACCTGGACGCCGACCGCTTCGAGGGCGAGCTGGCGATCGAGGTCGCCCTGGGCGCGGCGCGGCGCGAAATCACCGTGCACGCGGTCGGGCTGCAGGTGACCGACGCCAGCGCCGAGATCGGCCAGGCGGGGGGCAGCCGCTCGGTCGCCGCGCGCGCGACCGCGGACGGCGAGAGCGAGACGATCACGCTCGGGTTCGCGGAGGAGCTGCCGGCCGGCGAGGTTTCCGTGCGCATCGCCTACAAGGGGGCCTTCAGCCCCGGGCTGCGGGGCCTGTACCGGGCGGGCAGCCTGGCGGTGACGCAGTTCGAGGCGGCGGACGCGCGCCGGCTGTTCCCGTGCTTCGACGAGCCGGCGTTCAAGGCCGTCTGGCGGCTGCGCGTGGCCGGCGTGCCGAACCAGGCGATCGCGATCTCGAACGGCCGCGTCGCGCGCGACGACAACGACGGGCGCGGCGGGCGGCGGCTGACCTTCGCGCCGACGCCGCCGCTGTCTTCGTATCTGGTGGCGGTGATCGTCGGGCCGCTGATCGCCAGCCCGGTCGCGATGGCGCGCGACGTCCCGATCACGACGTGGACCACGCCCGAGAAGCGGCAGCTGACCGCGTTCGCGCAGGACATCGCGGCGGCCGTGCTGCCGCGGCTGGAGGACTACTTCGGCCTCCCCTACCCGTTCGGAAAGCTGGATCAGATCGGCGTCCCCGACTTCGAGGCCGGCGCCATGGAGAACGCAGGCGCGGTCACCTTCCGCGAGGTGGCGCTGCTGCTGGATCCGGCCACCGCGCCGCTGGCGCTGCAGAAGCGCGTGGCCGAGGTGATCACGCACGAGCTGGCGCACCAGTGGTTCGGCAACCTGGTGACCATGGTCTGGTGGGACGACCTGTGGCTCAACGAGGCGTTCGCCACCTGGATGGCCTACAAGATCGTCGATCAGTGGCGGCCGGAGTGGCGGATCTGGATGGACTTCGAGGCCGGCAAGGGCGGCGCGCTGCTGCTCGATGCGCTCCGCTCGGCGCACCCGATCCGGGCCGACGTGCACAACGCCGAGGAGGCGGGCGAGTCGTTCGACGCCATCACCTACGAGAAGGGGGGCGCCGTCCTGCGCATGATCGAGGGCTTCCTGGGCGAGGAGCGCTTCCGCGACGGGATCCGGCTCTACATGC
>DATFXS010000622.1:0-5031 GCA_035315605.1 Polyangia bacterium | reverse complement strand
GCCCGCCCGTGCCGCCGCCGTGCCCGCCGCCGCCACCACCTCCGCCGGCACCGTCGTGGCCGCCGTCGATCGCGTCGGCGCCGGCGTCGTTCGTTGGCGGTGGCGCCGAGCCGGCTGGCGGACCGCCCGGCGTCTGCCGGGCGCCGTCGAGGATCCAGCTCTCGACCAGGGCGATGTCGGCCTCCGGCAGCGGCCGATCGGGCGGCATCCGCGGTGCGCCCCGCGCGCGCAGCATGTTGACCAGCCGCGACTGTGATGGATCGAAGGCGACCACCAGCACGCGATCGCGCTCGCAGTAGACGGTGCCGTCCACGGTCAGGCAGTCACCGCCGATGGTGCCGTTCGGATCGGGGATCCAGACCTTGAGGCCGGTCAGGCTCTGGTAGCCGCGCCCGGGATCCGAGAAGTCGAGGCCCGAGACCGCCCGCCCGCTGCTGTGACAGCTGGCGGTCGCGCAGTTGGGCTGAAACAGCTCGGCCGAGATGTATGTCCAGACCGCCGGACGATCGTCGGCCTTCGCGCACGACGCGCCGCCCAGCGCGACGCAGGCGATCAAAAAGCGGCGACGGCTCGAGGGTGGTCGCATCGGACGCAGCGGCGTGTGCCGGAACCTCGGCGCCTTCTACCCGGCCGATCGCCGCCGGCGTGTGACAGGCGCGCAACATCTCCGGAGACCGAACGGTTTCGCCCCAGAGGAGATCCTTCCGCGCAAACGTCACACGTCGGGGCGCGCGACTGCTGTATTTGGTGATTCATGGAGTTCGGACCGGTGACGCGAAGGATCTCTTCCGATCCATTCGACGACACGGCCTTCGAGACCGGCGAATTCGGACCGGTTGGCGAACGTGATACGCCGCCGCCGGTCGCGTCGTTCGGCCGCGTCGTCGCGCAGTCGCCGGCGATGGTCGCGGTCTTGACCGATCTCGCGCGCCTCGCGCCCAGCGACGTCACGCTGACGTTGATCGGTGAGACCGGCACCGGCAAGGACGTGCTGGCGCGCGCGGTCCACGACGCCAGCCGGCGCGCGCGCGGGCCGTTCGTCGTGTTCGATTGCGGCGCGGTCGCGCCGACGCTGATGGAGAGCGAGCTGTTCGGGCACGAGAAGGGATCCTTCACGGGCGCCCACGCCGAGCACGAGGGCGCGTTCGAGCGGGCGGCCGGCGGCACCCTGTTCCTCGACGAGATCGGCGAGCTGCCGCTCGACCTGCAACCGCGCCTGCTCCGCGCGCTGGACAATCGATCGGTGCGGCGCGTGGGCGGCACACGCGATCGGCAGGTGGACGTGCGCATTGTCGCGGCCACCAACCGTGACCTGGCTGCCTTCGTGGCGACCAAGCAGTTCCGCCAGGATCTCTACTTCCGGCTGGCGGCCGCGATCCTTCATCTGCCGCCGCTGCGTGAGCGACGCGACGACATCGCGCTCCTCGTGCCGCGCCTGCTCGACGATCTCGGTCGGGGATCGTTGCAGATCGACGACGACGCCTTCCAGCAGCTGTCCGGGCATCCCTGGCCCGGCAACGTCCGCGAGCTGAAGAACACCCTGTCGTGCGCGCTCGCTTTCGTCGAGGAGGGCCAGACGCTGCAGGAGCGGCATCTCCGTCTCCCGGCCCCCGCCCCCGACCTGGCGCTGCTGGATCAGCTCCCGCTCGGCGGCCACGCACTGGACAGGGTGGAAGAGGCGACCATCAAGCAGACGCTGGCCATGACCCGCGGCAACAAGATCCGCGCGGCGCGGATGCTCGGCATCTCGCACTCGACGCTCTACGAGAAGCTGAAACGCTACGGCTAGGCCCTTCCGCGCCACTGGCGCGGAAGGGCCTACCTCCCGTGACGAGCCTCCGCACCAGGACGATCATCGCTCAATCAAGGCCGCTGCCCTTTCGCGTTGACGATGCTTGCGACTTGATTGAGCGATGATCCCGCGAGGAGAATTTTGAGACGCGTCCCTCGCGGGCCCCTCTCCCTAACCCTCTCCCCGCTTCGCGGGGCGAGGGGACAAGAGGGCTCGTCGGATTTATGAGATGCGCCGATGCGCCCTAGCCGGTCCTAGAAGAAGTAGTGGAGCTGGGCGAATAGCGTCTTGGTCGCCGCGGTGCCGGCCGGGAACTGAAGGCGGCCCATCACCTGCGCCTCGACGTGCGGATAAGGGAACCAGTTGACCAGCAGATCGGTCGCGGTCCACGCCGCGTCCCGGACCGCGACGTCCTGCTGATAGCGCTCCCCGAGCGCGGTCACGATCAGACCCCGCACGGGCAGGACGGAGAACCCGCCGAGGCCGATCATCTGGGTGCGCAGGCCGACCGCGTTCCCGTCGACGGACAGATGCACGACGTCCAGCTCGCCGAGAAACAGCGTTCGCAACGGCACCAGGTAGAACTTGCCGACGCCGCCCCAGATGTACCGGGTCGCGCCCGGCGCGTCGGCGATGCGGCCCTGCGCGGCCAGCGCCAGGCGGTCGCTCAGCAGTCGGCGCTCGTAGTAGGCCGCGAACCCTCTCTCGTCGCTGCCCATGTGGCGGACGAAGTCGGGCGCGAACGCGGTCAGGTGCAGCTCCCAGGCGGGCAGCGACCAGCCGCCCGACACGTTGTAGGTCTCCTGCAGCTCGTCGAAGCCGAGATCGCGCCGCGTGTAGAAGATGTGCTCGAGGAAGCGCAGCCCGAACGGCGCGTAGAACCTCCCTGCCCGCACGTACGGCCCGACGGCGGCGGGCTGCCACATCACGTAGTGCTCGCGCGAGATGAAGCTGGACGCCGTATTCGGCTGGAAGCTGTCGTTCGGGACGACTTCCGTGTTGCTGCGAATCTGCCCCAGGTAGCCGAGCGTCGCCGCGACCGAGAACCCCTTCGGGATCGCCACGCGCGCCGAAACGTCGGCCTGCATCGGAAACGCCGCCACCGTGGGGCCGCTCGGATCCTGAACGCCGTTGGCGACGAACGCGCCGCGCACGTCGGCGCCGGCCGCCAGCCAGGGCGGCGGCGTCACCTTCCCGTGCAGGAGGCCGCCGTTCCCCTCGAACGTCGACAGCTCCTCGCCGATCGCGTCGCGCCCGTAGTTCGTGATCAGCCCGCCGCCAGCCGGCGCGTAATGGCATTCGTTGCAGCGCGCCGATCCGGTCGTCAGCTGCCACTGCGGGTAAGCGACGGCGGTCCCTTCCGTCATCGCCGTCACGATGAACAACGCCGCGCTCGCCCCGAGCCCGGCGAGACCGATGCGCCACCGCGGCATTGCAGCGCGCGTATAGCGCGCGCCGCGCAGATCGCGGTGTTACACCCTTGCAAAAACGGCGAGAGCGCGCGCACAGCTCACGCGCGTCGCCGGCGTCGTTTGACCACCTCGACCGCGGCAAGGCGCGTGTCACGCAAATGGAACATGAACGTCACTCGTTCTCCCTTGCGTTGTAAGTCAAGCGTCACATGCGCGACGCCTCCGCAACTTCTTCGCGGCCGCACTTGTTCGCGCTTGCCGACGATCGGCGCGGTTTGATACCCGTCCTCGCAAACAGTTTCTTTCCAAAAAATGCGGAGGACGATGATGAAAGGCCTAAGAAGGTCGCTCGCCACGGGGCTCGTGCTGGCGGGCGGGCTGCTCGCTGGCAATAGCTGGGCGCAGACCGTTCCGAACTGCAGCGATGCGACGATGTTTCCGAACCCCATCTACATCACGGGGTCGACGGCGTACCAGCCGACCGCGGGCCTGTTCGCGGTCCAGATGGCGGCCCTCACGTCGGCGACCGACAAGGCGACCATCGTTTACCAGAACGCCCTCGGCTCGTGCGACGGACCGCCCGCCATCATGAGCGGCAGCATGCTGACCGGCACGGCCACCGTCTGGACGCCGGGCCCGAACTTCGCCAACGACAAGACCAGCATCACGAAGGGAAGCTGCACGCTGGACAGCACGCACGGCGCTGACATCGGGGCGAGCGACATCTTCTGGAAGAACTGCCCGAACCTGTCGGGCGTGACGCAGCCTCCGGAAATCAAGGACTACCAGGGGCCGGTGCAGGCGATGATCTTCGTCGTCGCGGCGCCGCAGAACACCAGCTTCAGCGCGATGTCCGCGCTCGAGGCGCAGCTGATCTGGGGCTGCGGGATGGGCGGCATGGTGACGCCGTTCGACGACAACAACGGCATCCAGCAGCGCGGCCCGACATCCGGGTCGCAAGGCATGGTCGCGAAGTCGATCAACATCCCCGCCACCGGATTCTTCGGCATGACGAACAGCGGCGGCGGCAACGTGGTCAGCTCGATCGCGGCCTACGTGATGACCCACAACCCGAACAAGGCGATCGGCTTCATCGCGGGCGACCTGTTCGACACGAACCGCACGGCGCTGTACCCGGTCGCCTTCCAGCAGTTCAACCAGACCAAGGCCTTCTACGCGGACTCGAGCCGCGACGCCAAGGACCGCAAGAACGTCCGCGACGGCCACTACGGAGTCTGGGGTCCGGAGCACTTCTTCGCGAAGATCGACACGACGACCGGAATGCCGACCAGCGCGGCGGCGGCGAAGTTCCTGGGCGCCACGTTCGGCACGATGTTCAGCTCGAACTTCGATTACATCGAGCTCGAGTCGCTGGCCGGCGTCATCCCCCAGTGCGCGATGAAGGTGACCCGCGACGACGACGGGATCCTCGGGCCGATCAAGCCGAAGACCGACGTTACGGATCCCTGCGGGTGCGCGTTCGAGAAGTTCCGCACCGGCTTGACCAGCTGCACGGCCTGCACGGGCACGGGCACCAGCACCTGCACGGGCGGCAAGGCCTGTCACCACGGCTTCTGCGAGTAAAGGGGACACGACGATGCTTATCAAGTTCACGAAGGCGAGCTTCCTGGCTCTCTGTCTTTCGCTCGCGGTCAGCGGCGCGTGCGGTAGCAACAACACGGGCGGCGCGGGCGGCAAGGGCGGTAGCAGCAGCCCCGGCACGGGCGGCTCGGGCGGCACCTCCGCGGGCACCGGCGGCACCTCGGCTGGCGGCACCGGCGGCACCTCGGCTGGCGGCACCGGCGGCTCGGCGACGGGCACCGGCGG
>DATFXS010000621.1:0-2482 GCA_035315605.1 Polyangia bacterium | reverse complement strand
CCAGGTCGTGCAGCTGACCGAGGATCACTCGCTGGTCAACGAGCTGATCCGCCGCGGCCGCGTCACGAAGGAGGGCTTCGAGACCTCCCCGTACAAGGCGTACAAGAACGCGGTCACCCGCGCGGTCGGCGTCTACGAGACCGTCCAGGGCGACACCATCGACTTCGAAATCCTGCCCGGCGACCAGTTCCTGCTCTGCTCGGACGGCCTGCACGCCTACCTGAACGACGCGCGCATCATCGACATGCTGAAGGGCGAAGACGTCAAGACGCTGCCCAAGAAGCTGATCGACATGGCCAACGCGGGCGGCGGCCACGACAACATCACCGCCGTCGTCATCCGGGTCGAGAAGCCGGCGGTCGCGGCCGGCACCATCCCTCCCACCGACGACCGCGCGGAAGAGCTGGCGCGCAAGGTCGATGTCCTGCGACGGATGCCGCTGTTCCGGCATCTCGTCTACAAGGAGATCCTCCGTTTGCTGAACGTGACGTCGGTCAAGGAATTTGCCCCCGGCGAGGAGATCATCAAAGAAGGCACCAACGGCGACGAGATGTTCGTCCTCCTGCGTGGCAAGATCCGGCTCCACAAGAACGATGCGTTCATCACCCATCTGGAACCCGGCGCGCACATCGGCGAGATGGCCCTGGTCGATCGCCGCTACCCGCGTTCCGCCAGCGCCACCGCTGAAGAGCGATCGCGCCTGCTCAGCCTGTCGCGCAAGGACTTCTACGAGATCATCCGCAAGGAGCCCCAGCTGTCGACCAAGCTTCTCTGGGCGTTCACGCAGGTGCTGGCCGATCGCCTGCGCAAGACGACGGCGGAGCTTTCGGGCGCGCGCCTCGAGGCCGGCGCCGAGGACCTGACGGCGGACGCTCTGTTCGAGGAATCGTGATGGCGAAAACAGAAAGCCGCATGGAATCCGATTCGCTCGGCAAGGTCGAAGTCCCGGCGGACGCGCTGTACGGCGCGCAGACGCAGCGGGCCGCCGAAAACTTCCCGGTCAGCGGCCTGCGCCTGCCCCGTCGGGTGATCCGCGCGCTGGCGCTGATCAAGAAGGCGGCCGCGCAGGTGAACCGGACCAGCGGCAAGCTGGAGCCCAAGCTGGCCGACGCGATCATCCAGGCCGCGCAGGAGGTGGCCGCCGGCCAGCACGATCGCGACTTCGTCGTCGACATCTTCCAGACCGGCTCGGGCACCTCCAGCAACATGAACGCCAACGAGGTGATCGGGAACCGCGCCATCCAGATCCTGGGCGGCGTGGTCGGCAGCAAGAAGCCGGTCCACCCGAACGACCACGTCAACATGGGGCAGTCGTCGAACGACGTCTTCCCGACGGCGGTGCACATCGCGGCCACGGAGGCGATCGAGCGCGATCTGGTGCCGGCGCTGGAGGCCCTGCAGGCCGCGCTGGCCGCGAAAGCGAAGGCGTTCGACCACGTCGTCAAGATCGGGCGGACCCACCTGATGGACGCCGTGCCGGTCCGGCTCGGGCAGGAATTCTCCGGCTACGCGCAGATCCTGACCAACACCGTGCGCCGCGTGCGCGGCGCGCTGCCGTCGGTGTCGGAGCTGGCGCTGGGCGGGACAGCGGTCGGCACCGGCCTCAACTCGGCGCCCGACTTCGCGCCCAAGATCATCCGCATCGTCAGCGAGGAGATCGGCATCCCGCTCTGCCAGGCGACCAACCTGTTCGAGGCGCTGTCGACGCGCGACGGTCTGGTCGAGGCCTCGGGCGCGCTCCGATCGGCCGCGGCCAGCCTGACCAAAGTCGCCAACGACATCCGCTGGCTCGGATCGGGACCGCGCTGCGGCATCGGCGAGATCCTGCTGCCGGATCTGCAGCCGGGCAGCTCGATCATGCCGGGCAAGGTGAACCCGGTGATGTCCGAGATGCTACTGATGATCTGCGCCCAGGTCGTCGGCAACGACGCCGCGATCGGCTGGGGCGGCGCGGCGGGCAACTTCGAGCTGAACGTGATGATCCCGATGATGGCGTACAACCTGCTCCACTCCGTCGGCATCCTGGCCAGCGGCTGCCGCCTGTTCGCGGCGCGCTGCGTGGAGGGGATCGAGCCGAACGAGGAACGGTGTCTCGCCCTGACCGAGCAGAGCCTGGCGATGGTGACGGCGCTGAACGAGGCGATCGGCTACGACGCCGCCGCCGCGATCGCCAAGGAATCGGTCAAGAGCGGCAAGACCGTCCGTCAGCTTTGCCTCGAAAAAAACGTTCTCCCAAAGGAGCAGCTCGATCGACTACTCGACGCTCGCCGGATGACCGGATCATAGTTGTCAGCCTCGGGCATCTCCTCGGTTTCACCGACGGAAAGGAGCTCATGTCGTCTCCCCTCCCCCGCCGCCTTTCTAGCTTTCTTCGCGCATCGATTCTTCACTCCACCCTCGCCGCGCTCGTCCTGATCGCCGCCGGCCTGGGCCTCGGCGGCTGTCCGGGCAACCTCGACCCGGGGTTAACGGGCACCGGCGG
>DATFXS010000620.1:0-4014 GCA_035315605.1 Polyangia bacterium | reverse complement strand
GGCGGCGCGGATGATCTGCACCGGGACCGATCCGATCGCGTGCCACTTCGGCGGCCAGCCCGGCAACTACGACGTCACCGTGGTGCTGGGCGGCGCGGCGGCCGGCAACACCATCGTCCAGGCCGAGACGTTGCGCGCGATGCTGGGCGCGACGATCACCGCGGCCGGCGCGACGCAGCGGTTTTCGTTCACGGTCAACGTGCGGCAGCCGGAGGGGCAGCCGGTCGAGAACGTGTCGGCCGGGACGCCGGGACTCGATCTCTACTTCCTCGGCAACGCGGGCGCGCCGCCACAGCTCCAGGGCATCGGTTACGCCACGGCGGCGAATCCGTTCGTCATCTACATCGCGGGCGATTCGACCGTCTGCGATCAGACCGATCCCGCCTACGGCGGCTGGGGGCAGCAGCTGCCTCCCTACTTCAACTATCCCGTGTCGGTCGCGAACTATGCCGACTCCGGCGAGAGCTCGGGCAGCTTTCTCGGCAACGGCTCGCTGTGGGGCGCGATCAACTCGCGCCTCAAGGCCAACGACTACGTCCTCGTTCAGTTCGGCCACAACGACAAGGACACAACCGCCACGACCTTCCACGACAACATGACCGCCTACGTGACGCGGGCGAAGGCGAAGAACGCCTTTCCGGTGCTGATCACGCCGGTGGCGCGGGCGACGTTCAGCGGCGGCACGGTGACCGCGCAGCACATCAACAACACCGGCGCCGACCTGCCCGCGATCATCCGCCAGATCGGGACGGAGCAGAACGTTCCGGTCCTGGACATGACCGCCCGCACCGTCCAGTGGCTGATGCAGCTCGGCCCGAACGGCTGGCAGCAGTACCACGCGAACGGCACCGACGCGACGCACACCAACCCGGCCGGCGCCGCCATCGAGGCCGGCTTCGTCGTCGACCTGATGAAGCAGGCCAACCTGACCGCCCTCGTCAGCCGGATGCGCTGAGGGCCTGGCGTCCATTCGCCGAAACCCGGGCGCGATTTCGTTGTCACTGACTCACCGATGCTCGGCGTCGTGGTCGGTTTCTGTCTGCTCGCGTTCGCGCCCGCCGGCCCGAGCGATGCCGAACGGGCCCGATCCGCGGCGGTTGTCGGCGCCATTCACGTGATCGAACGGGGCCTCGTCACGACGAAGTACCAGCACCACATCGCCGTCGACACCCGCCGGGGGATCTACAACTGGGACTGCTCGATCATGGCCGCCTGGATCCTGCAGCGAACGGCGCCGGCGGCCAGGCGCGCGCTCGGCGTCGACAAGCCGCTGGCGCGCGACTTTCACCGCACGATCGACCGTGCGCCGACAGACGGGGCCGCGCGCGGCTGGCTGCGGTTGACCGATGTCGCCGAGCTGGAGCCGGGCGACCTGTTCGCCTGGCTCAAGCCGGAGATGTTCAAGCAGCGCGCGAACACCGGCCACGTCGGCTTCGCGGTCGGCAAGCCGTGGCGACACCCGCGCTTCCCGGACATCTGGCTGGTGCGCATCGCGGACGCGACGACCGAACGGCACGGCGACGACTCGCGCCCGCCCGGCGGCGAGGGCGGCTTCGGCACCGCGACCATCGCCTTCCTCGTCGACGCGACCGGCGCGCCCCGCGCCTACGGCTGGTACGGCGAGGCGCAGGATCCGGCGACCTATGTCGCGACCGACATCGTCCTCGGCCGCGTGTTCCGCTGATGGCTACTTGCTCTTAGCGGCCACCACCGGTTTCTTGCCAGCCGGTCCCTTCAATTCGAACGACGTGGTCAGCCCGCCCGCTGAGCTGCCGCCGACGGTGACGTCGAACTTGCCCGGCTCGACGACGAAATCCTTGGTCGTCTTCCAGAAGCCGAGCGCGTCGTGGCCGATCGTGAATGACACGGTCCTCGTCTCGCCCGGCTTCAGCGTCACGCGCTCGAACCCCTTCAGCTCCTTGACCGGGCGGGTGACGGAGCTGACGACGTCACGCAGGTAGAGCTGCGCCACCTCGTCGCCGGGCCGCTGCCCGGTGTTGGTCACGTCGACGGTGACCGTCTGCGCGTCCTTGTCGTCCTTCGTCGGGGCGGCCGCCACCTTCAAGTTTTTGTACGCGAACGTCGTGTACGACAGGCCGTGGCCGAACGGGTACAGAGGCGTCACGTCGTCGAACAGGTAACCGCGGCGCGCGCTCGGCTTGTGGTTGTAGAAGATCGGCAGGTGGCCGGCCGAGCGCGCGAAGCTGACCGGCAGCTTGCCGCCCGGGTTGATGTCGCCGAACAGCGCCGCCGCGACGGTGGCGCCGCCCTCTTGACCCAGGTAGAAGCCTTCCAGAATCGCGCCGGCGCCCTGCGCCAGCACGTTGATCGACGGCGGCCGGCCGTTGAGCAGCACGGCGACGGTCGGCTTGCCGAGCGCGAGGATCGCCCGCGCCAGATCGTCCTGCCGCCCCAGGAGGTCCAGGCTGGCGCGATCGCCGAGGTGGTTCGGCGCCCAGCCCTCGCGCGAGCTCTGCTCGCTGTCGCCGACCGCCAGCACGACGACGTCCGCCTTGCGCGCCACCGCGACCGCATCGTCGATCATCCGGCGATCCTCCTCGGGCGTCGGCGTCTCGACCTTGTCCGCCCACCAGTCGTTGCCGCGCGTGATGCCGCAGCCGGGCGCCCACATCACCTTGACCGCGTTGCCGACCGCCTCGCGGATACCGCGCAGCACGCCGACGCAGTGCTTGGGGACGCCGCTGTAGCCGCCCAGCCGGCAGGGCTCGGCGTTCGGGCCGACGACGGCGATCGTCTTGACCTTCGTCTTGTCGAGCGGGAGCAGGCCCCCCGCGTTCTTGAGCAGCACGATCGATCGGTCGGCCGCCTTGCGCGCCAGCGCCACGTGCTCGGGGCTGCCGGCGATCTTGTCCGCCTGCTCGACGTCGACGTAGGGCTGCTCGAAGAGGCCAAGCTCGAACTTCGCGCGCAGCACGCGCGCGACCGACTTGTCGATCAGCGCCATCGGCACCGCCTTCGACTTCACCAGGCTTAGGAGCTGCGGGTACAGCTTCGGGTCGGGCAGCTCGAGATCGACGCCCGACTCCAGCGCCAGCTGCGCCGCCGCGGTGTCGCTGTCGACGACGTGATGCAGGGAGTTGAGCTGCTCGATCGCGAAGTAATCCGAGACCACCAGCCCGTCGAAACCCCATTCCTTGCGCAGGATGTCCTGGAGGAACAGCTTGTTTGCGGTCGCCGGGACGCCGTCGATCTCGACGTAGGCCGGCATGATGGCGCGCGCGCCCGCTTCCTTGATGGCGGCGCGGAACGGCGGAAAGAAGACCTCGCGGATCACGCGCTCGGAATAGTTGTTGGGGCCGACGTTCATGCCGGCCTCCGGCTGGCCGTGGACCGCGAAGTGCTTCAGCGTCGCCATCACGTGGTTGGCGTCGATCTTGGCGCCGACGGGCGCGCGCCCTTGCAGGCCGCGCACCGCGGCGACGCCCATGCGCGACACCAGGTACGGATCCTCGCCGTAGGTCTCCTCGGCGCGGCCCCAGCGCGGGTCGCGCATCACGTCGACGACCGGCGCCAGCGTGTGGTGTGCGCCGCGCGCGCGCGTCTCCTTCGCGACCACCGTCATCACCTCCTCGACCAGCGCGGGATCGAAGCTGGCGGCCAGCGCGATCGGCTGCGGAAAGCTGGTCGCGCCGATGCCCTGCATGCCGTGCAATCCCTCCTCGTGGTTCAGCAGCGGGATCCCCAGCCGCGTCTGCTCGATGACGTACTTCTGCAGCGCGTTCGTCAGCTCCGCTTCCTGCCGCGGGCCGAGGTTCTTCTTGCGGTCCTCGTTCTCCGACGGACGCGAGATCTCACCCAGCCCGTGCGCCAGCAGCGCGCGCGCCTTGTCGTTGCCCAGCGCGGGGCGCAGCTGATCGTCGACCATCACGCCGCTTTTCGGGAACCAGTAGCCGTGCAGCTGCGCGATCTTCTCCTCGAGCGTCATGCGCGCCAGCAGATCGGCGACGCGCTTGTCGATGGGCAACTTCGCATCCAGGTATTTCGCCTTTGCGA
>DATFXS010000619.1:0-2384 GCA_035315605.1 Polyangia bacterium | reverse complement strand
CGCCGGCCGCTGCGGATCGGGCCTACTTCCAACTCAGAACCAGCGAATCGGCCGAAACGGTCGCCAGCCTGGTCGACCGTGTCCGACTGGAGATCGAACGGAGATGACCCGCCGACGCATCGAGGATTTTCTCGCCATTCTCGCGCGTGAATTGAAGCGCCCGGCGCGCGCCTACGTGACGGGCGCCGCCGCCGCCGCCTTGTGGGGACGCGTTCGGCCCAGCGTCGACATCGACATCGGTGTCCAGCTGATCGGCAGACGCGGCGCCGCGGATTGGCAGGTCGTCGAAGAGGCCGTGAAGAGAACCACTCGACTGACGGCGATCCCCGCCAATGTCGCCGAGGACATCGACCGCTGGGGCATGATCACCCTGCTCGACTACCGGCGATCCTCCCGCCGTTACCGACGCTTCGGCCAGCTGGAGGTGCGGCTCCTCGATCCGATCAATTGGTCGATCGGTAAGTTGACCCGTTTCCTCGGCTCGGACATTCGAGACGTGGCGGTGGTGTTTCGCAAGAAGGGCATCCGCGCGGCTGCCGCGGCGAGGATCTGGGGCCGTGCCCTGCGGGCCAGCCCGGCCTCGACGAGTCAGTTCCAGTTCCGGCGCAACGTCGAGCAATTCCTCGCCACCGAGGGGCGTGCGATCTGGGGCCGCGAATTCGAGGTGGCCCCTGCCCTGGCGGTCTTCGACAGAGCGTCCGACACCCGACGGTCGAGCGGACGCTCCGGCGCGGCTCAGCGCCAGCAGGAGCGGCGGTAGGTCGCGACGGTGGTCAAATCGCCGCCCGTGTCGACGCCGCCCGTATACCTGAAGTAGACGAAATCGTCGACGTTCGCCGTGTACCCGTAGGTCTGCTCGCTGAAGGACGTGCCGCAATCCCAGGAGACGAACGTCAGAACGTGCCCCGCGGCGCTCATCGTCGTGTCGTAGGAGAACGTCATCTCGTTCTGGGCGGAATCGCGGTTCAGCGCGAACCACTCGAAGTACGTCCCACCGTTGTAGATCCGGACCGTCCGATTCGTGGTCGCGGTGGACGGCGTGCACGATCCGTCAGCGTTGGGGACGCTGTTCTGGTAGCGGACCAGATTGTAGTCGCCGTCGAGGATCTTGCCACCGACGGGCGCGGGCCCGCCGACGAGGCCGCCGTCGACCATCGTGAAGCACTCGTTGGCAACGAAGGTGCCTATCAGGATCGTGTTGCAGCCGCTGGTGGTGGGACCGGGGCCGGCGTCGGGCGGAGTGCTGCCTATCGCGCACGCGGGCAGCCCGTTGGGGTTGCTGCTCGCGCCGCTTCCGCCGGTCCCGGTCGCGCCGCCGCTCCCGGCCGCCCCGTCGGGGCCCGCCAGGCCGCCGCCGCAGCCCGCGAGGACGCAGAGCAACCCCGCCACCCGCCCAACACGCCACGTCGATGACCTCGGCATGGCGACAGCATCGCCCAGAAGGTCGCAGCTGTACACGCGACGGCGAACCGGTCCGGGCGGCCCGACGCCGGCTAACCGCCCGACGGCTCGAGCTTCTCCAGCGCCTGCCGGGCCAGGGCCGCAATCGAACGGTTCGGATCGTGCGCCAACCGCGCCAGCGCGTCCTGGGCCTGGGCGTTGGCGGCGCCGCCCAGGACCGTGGCCACCGCGGATCGGACGGTCTCATCGGGATCGCGCGCGATCGAAGCGACCTGACGGACGGCGTTCGGCGATCGGGTCGCGCCGAGCGCCAGCACGGCGGCTCGCCTCAACGCCGGATCTGAGCTGCCCAGCTGGCGAGCCAGAAACGGCTCCGTGGCCGGGTCGCGAATCTCCTTTAGGACGTCGATGATGGCGAGCTTGGCTGGCATCTTTTCCCGTTCGAAAAGCGCGAGCAGGAACGGGACGACGGTCGCCTCACCGAGCCTGCCCAACGCCTGCACGGCGTCGACGACCGTCTCCGGATCCGTCTCGGCCTGGTTGGTGAGAAGCTGCTTGACCCGGCGGCTGCGGAAGCCGCCCAGGATGGTGACGACCGCGCGGCGCACGTCCGGATCGGCGTCGCGCAGCAGAGGTTCGAGCGTGCCGACCACATCGACGGTCGGCTGGCGGGCGAGCGCCTCCACTGCTGACCGCCGCACGGGCGCCGACGCGTCCGTCAGACAGGTGACAATGAACGGGTGATAGGATCGGTGCGGATTCGCGCGCGCGACGGTCAGGGCGATCCGCGGCGAAAAGCCGGGGGTCCCGACCAGCGACAGCAACGTCCCTGCGACGATCTCGACGTCCATGCAGCAGAACGCGGCGACGGTCGCCTCGCGCACGATCGACTGGGGATCGGTCAGGCACGCGCCCATCGCCGGGATTGCACCGTCGCAGCCGAGGCGCATCAGCGCGTTCACGGCGGCGGCCCGCACCGGCGG
>DATFXS010000618.1:0-2497 GCA_035315605.1 Polyangia bacterium | reverse complement strand
GACGACACCGCGTCACGCGCGGACGCCGATCGGTTCCTGACGGTTGCCAACGGCGGGGTCAACCCCGAGCTGACGTTCACGCAGCTCGAATGCCTGAAGGTCGTCCTCTCGCAAGAGGACTTCGCGCCGATCGTGCCGACGATCGCGCACGGCGACAGCGCCACGACGTCGCTGGTCGAGCTGTACAAGCGGCTGTTCTCCGAGCCCGATCTCGGGCACCTGCGCGCGCTACAGCGGGCAGTGTTCGAATACGACAAGCTGGGGACCGAATCGAAGCGGCGGGCCGTGCTGGACCTGCTCCACGAGCTCAGCCCAAAAGGCGACTGGAGCGACGCGCACGTCGGCGCGCTCGATGCGCTCCTGGTCCGCGACATCACCTTCAAGCAGGTCTCGCCGTTCCAGGTGTCCGGTGACGCCTGGTGAGGCGACTGCGCCGAACCTGCCGGGGACGCCGACGCTCGAGGATTCTTACCAGTCGCTGGTCGACAGGCTGCCGCCGCGTCTCCGGGATTCGGCGCGGCGGCTGCCCTGGACGCTGGGGCTGACGGGCTCGCCGGACGGCGGCTGGGGGGATTTCGTCGGCCTGCACCCCAACCGGCATCTGCCGATCTATGCCGCGCAGGCGCCGGACGGGCGGCTCGGAATCGCCGACGTCTCGCTCCATCGCTTCCTGCAGGCGCACCATCTGGGCGGCTTCGCCTGGTTGCTGCGCGATCGGATCGAGGACGGTCAGGTCGTCGCCGACGATCTGTTGAACGAGCTCGGCGACATCTTCGATCAGCGCGCTCGTGAGGCGATGGCGATCGCCACCGCCGACGTGCCGCTGGCGGATCTGCTCTGCCGGCGCGCGGCCGCGCGCTGGCGGCGGGGGACGCAGGCCGAACGTCAGCTTCTGGCGGGCGGAGCCCTGCGACCGCCGATCTACGCGGCCGTCGTGCGCGAGAAGCTGAGCTGGATCGGTGCGCCATCGCAGGCGTTGCTGCTCACGCACGGCGACCCGCGGCGCCTCACCCAGTTCGTGCAGGCGCACGACCTCTTCCTGCTCGGCCTGCAGACGATCGACGACTTCGTCGACATGAAGCAGGATCGCGCGCTCCACGGCAGCGACATTCCGGCGGCGCTGCGCTGCTCGCCCGGAGCGCTGGTGCGGGTGGCGCCCAAGCTGCTCCAGCGCGCCGCGGATGTCGCGTCCGGCGGCGGCTTCACCTGGTTCGCGACCTGGCTCGAGGCGTTCGCGCGCTCGCTGGCGGCCTGGCGGCTCGCGGGCGACGCGCTCACCGACGAGCTGGATGCGATCGGCATCGCCGGCGAGATCGAAGAGGCGGCGATGAACGCGCCGGATCTGATCGTCCGGGCGCGCGTCGACGCAATGCCGGCGGCCGCGCCGGCCTGAGAGCTTTGCATGGCATACGAACGGGAGCTCGAGTGGAACGAGCCCCCGTCGCAGTGCGAGCGTCGCTACGCTCGCTGGGCCGTGGTGCGCGCGGCGGGCGCTCCCGCCCCCTCCTGGTGGCCGCTGGCGCGGCTGGGCGCCGTCGATCTCCACCTCGCGCCGCCGGGGCGGGAGCGGGACGCGCCCACGCTGTCGGTGGCGCCCGTGATCGCCGCCAAGCGCGGCTGCCGCGGAGGCGGCGCCTACGTCGGCGTCGATGGGCAGGTTCAAATAGACCCGACCGATCGGGCCGGCGGGGCCGACATCGGCGACGCCTGGCGGCGGGAGGCTGATCCGGCCGCGCCGCCGCGTCCCTACCCGCAACCCGCAAGTCCCGCCGCGATCGATCCAGAAGCCGTTCGCGTCGCCGTCATCGACGTGACGTTCGACGAGATCGCCGCGCTGCCGGAGCCGGTGGACGGACCGATGCGCGTCGGTCTGCACGACGATCAGGATCGCGACGGTCCGCGGGCGATGGGACCGGGGCACGGCACCCAGATGGCGGGCGTCATCCTCGCGCAGTGTCCCGGCGCCCGCGTCGGCCTGTTCCAGATCGCCGGGATCGCCGGGGCTGCCCGGCCCTACCTCGCGGCGGTCGATCTGGCGGCTGCGGTGGCGGCCGCGGTCGGCACCTGGCAGGCGGACGTCGTGCTGATCGCGATGAGCGACGGCGCCTGGGGCACGCCCCGCTACCTGCGCGAGATCCTGCGCGAGGCGGCGCGCTGCGGGCGGGGCGGGCGGGGCACGCCGATCTTCTGTTCCGTCGGCGATCCATCGCGCAATCACGCGCGCCAGGACGACAGCGCGGCGCTGGGCGCGGACGATCTGGCCAGCCAGCCCTGGGTGCAGGCGATCGCCGCTTGCGACGCCCGCGGGCGCTGGTACCGCGTCTACCCGGGGTATGAATGCCCCGGCGCCGCGCAGGCCGCCGGGGCGACGTACAACCGCTTCGGCCCCGCCGTCGCGCTGGCGGCGCTGGGCGAGCCGCGCCGCTGGAGCGCGCGGATCGCCTCCGATGATTCGAGCCAGGCCTCGGCGCTCGCGGCGGCCGCGGCGGCCCGGGTG
>DATFXS010000617.1:0-2244 GCA_035315605.1 Polyangia bacterium | reverse complement strand
TCGCGCACCAGCTCGCGCATGAAGGCGGGCCGCTTGCCCGACGCCAGCGCGCTGACGATGTCCTTGAGGTGGATGTACCCGACGACGCGGTCCGTGCCGGGCTCGACCAGCGGATAGCGGGTGTACTGGTTCGCCAGCGCGATGCGCAGGTTGTCGTCGAACGGGATGCCCGCGGTCAGCGTCACGACGTCGCGGCGCAAGGTCATCACGTGGCGCGCCACCCGGTGGCTGTAGTCGAACACGCGATCGATGAGGCGCCGGGCGCCCGGGTCCAGCTGGACGTGCTGGATGACCAGGCGCAGTTCGTCCGGCGAGTGCAGCATCTCCGCCGACGACGCGGGCGGCAGCCGCAGGATCCGCAGGACCAGGCCGGCGGCGACCTTCAGCATCCAGGTGATGGGAAACGATATCAGGTAGAACGCGCGGAACGGGACGGCGGCCCACATCGCGATCGATTCAGTGCGCTGGATGGCGATCGCTTTGGGCGCCAGCTCGCCGAGGACCGTGTGCATGAAGGTGATGACGGTGAGGCTGAGGGCGACGGCCAGCGTGTGCACGGTGGTCTCGGAGGCCGCCATGCCCGAGAGGTGCGGCCGGATCTGCCGCGCGAACGCCGGCTCGCCGACCCAGCCCAGAACCAACGACGCCACCGTGATGCCGAGCTGGCTCGCCGACAGATAGGCGGGGAGCTGGCTCGTGATGCCGATGAGCAGGCGGGCCCTGACCCGCCCCTCGCGGGCGAGCTGCTGGAGCCGGGTCGGCCGGATCTTGACGAACGCGAACTCGGACGCGACGAAGAACGCATTCGCCAGGACCATCACCACGGTGATGAGCACTGCGACGGACGGATGCATGGTCGAGGAGGATCGCACAAATTGGTGCGAACCTCCCGCAACCGCCCAGGATTGCTGGTAATGTCCCGGAATCATGACCGGTTGTAAGTCACTTCTGCCTTTGACGCGGGCCGCGCGGGCCGGCGTCTGGATTTTCGGTTCGCTCTTTCTATCGCTTGCGGCCGCGGCCCCGGCTGCCGCCCAGGTGTCGTCGGCCGAATGCAACACCGACAACCTGCTGGCCGGGAAACAGCCGGTCGGCCGCCAGGACATCCACGGCGACCCCCGTCTGGTCACCGACGGCCGGGCCGCGCCCGAGGGCGCCCAGTGGGATGCGCCCGGGACGGGGTTGTTCCTCGACACCGGCGCCGCGTCGATCACCTACGACCTCGGGGTCGTCCGGTCGGTGTCGACGTTCATGCTCCAGGCGGACGCGAACGACACCTACAAGATCTTCGGGGCGATCGAGGACGCGCCCTCGGCGTACAAGCTGCTGACCGAGGTCGACAGCGTCGTCAACGTCGGCCACGGCCTGCGCACGCGGCCGATCCACATCGATCCGACAGCCGTCCGGTACATCAAGATCGGCGAGCCGCTGGGCGACGGGTCGTATTCGATCTCCGAGTTCCAGGCCTACTGCCAGCAGCCGAACCCGTTCCCGCCCAAGCTGCCGACGGTCGAGGCGCCGCAGGCGACCGTCGTCACCGCGCCCTGGTACGAGTTCAAGTGGTTCGCCAACGACGAGAGCGCGCGGTTCGAGATGCTCCTGGCGTTCGGCGCGATGCTGCTGCTGGCCTGGGGCGTCCGCCTGGACCGGCAGGGGCGCTCGAACCATCGCCGCGTCTTGCGCGACGTCCTGCTCGGGTTCGTCGGGGTGGTGTCGTTCTTCTGTTACTTCAACTTCGGGTTCTGGCACTTCCCGAACCGCGTCCACCAGTGGGACACGTTCCACTATTACGTCGGCTCCAAGTACTTCAAGGAGCTGTCCTACGATCGGCTGTACGAGTGCGTCGCCGTCGCCGATTCCGAGGCGCCCGGGCTGCGCCGGCGGGTCGAGCTGCGCAAGGTGATGAACCTGCGCACCAACATGATGGAGGGGACGCAGCAGATCCTCGCCCACCCGGAGGACTGCAAGAAGCACTTCACGCCCGAGCGGTGGGCGGCCTTCACGAAGGACGTCGCCCACTTCCGGGGCAAGCACGACGTCAAGCGGTGGGAGGAGGCGCAGACCGACCACGGTTACAACGGCACGCCGGTCTGGAACATCCTGGGGACGACGCTGGCGAACACAGGGCCCGCCAGCGACTCCCAGATCGATTGGATCACCTGGATCGATCCGCTGTTCATCGTCGTGATGACGTTGCTCAGCATGGCGGCGTTCGGCTGGCGCACGACCTGCGTCGCGCTGGCG
>DATFXS010000616.1:0-2776 GCA_035315605.1 Polyangia bacterium | reverse complement strand
TGGCGGCGTGGCCGGTCGCCGCCTCGATGACGATGGCCCTGCGCGACGAGCACGGGCACACGATGACGTTTCACCAGGACGGTAACCGCGTCCGCATCGACAATCCGAGCGGGACTGACGACGGCGAGGCCCGGATCATCGACCTGAAAACGACCGAGTACGTCGCCGTCTATGACGACGCGAAGGCCTATTACGACTTCAACAAGACGGTGGCGCAGGTCCGCGCCGCCATGGAGCAGTTGAAGAAGACGCACCAGCTCGAAGCGTAACATCCCCCCGCCGCCGTCAGCTACCGCGCCCTCGGCGAGAACCGACAGCTGAACGGGTTCTCGTGCGCGATGTACGAGCGCGTGGTCGACGGCCGGGTCGATGGCCAGGTCTGCCTCGCGGCCTGGGGCGGCACCGTCGGGGCGCCGGAGGACTTCGCCTGGTTCGACGAGCTCATGAAGCGCCTGACCGGGGATGTCGCGAGAGAGTCGATGCGGAAGGCCATCGCGCGTGCGCCGTCGTTGCTCGGTCGCAAGGAGGGCCTCCAGGTCTGGTCGTCGTCGGTCAATAAAGACGGCAGCCGCGACCTGTCGGAGATCGTGAAGCTCAGCCGCGAACCCCTGCCGCAGGCGATGTTCCACGTCCCCTCCGACTACAAGGAGTTCCCGAGGCCGCTCACCGCGAGCGAGCACCCGAAGCTGGCGCCGCAGCCGATCGACGTTCCGCACGCGCGGGGGAAATCGACGCCACGGATCTCGGGCCCGCTGGCGGTCATGCTCGCCTTCGCGTTGCTGATCGGCCTCCTCATTCATGCGGCCCTGCTTCACCTCGCGGCCACGCTGGTCCTCGAACGCGCGCGGTTCACGCAGGCGTTCGTCGCCGCCGCGATCATCTCGGGCGTGCTGGTGGTCGTCCGGCTGATCGGCCTTCCGCCGCTGCTGTCGCTTCCGTTCGGCGCATTCACCGTATTCGCCTCGCTGAAGATCTCGTACGGCGCCAGCATCGGGAGGACGCTGGCCCTGTGCTTCGTCTCGATGCTGATCGCGACCGCCATCGCTCTGCTGGGGCGCGGTTGTACCTGACGCGCGAGGACGATGAGGCAACCGGCGGCGCGGCCGGCGGGGACGCCTGCTTGACCGCCCCGGGGGCCCGGTGAAATCCTCTGCTCGTGGCGTGGGCGAACGTTAGGCTGCCGCGGCACGCGGTCGCGGCCTTGCTCGTGCTCGTTGCGGCGTGCGGAGGCGGCAAGGGGACGGGGTCGTCGGGCGGAAGCTCGGGTGGCGGCGCCGGGGGCGCGGGCGCCGAGCCCTCGACCGGTGTCGCGGGCTCGAGCGGCGGCACGGCGGCGGTGGCGGCCGGAAGCGGCGGCACGTCGTCGGCGGTCGCTGGCAGCAGCGGCTCGGGAGGCACTGGAGGCGCGGGCGGCGCGACGGCGGGCGCCGGCGGCGCGGCGGCGGGCGCAGGAACGGGAGGCAGCGGCGGTGATTCCACGGACGCGAGTGCGTCCGACGCGACGGACGCTTCCATCGGCGGAAACCCGCTGGCCGATCAGCTCGCCAGGACCTGGATCAGCGCGGGCCGCGACGTCGGGGACTGCCTCGACGTCAGCAGCTGGTACACCTTCGGTGCGGACGGCTCGCTCACGGAGCGCGACATCGATGACAACGCTTGCTACGGCCTGCGGCTGATCGCCAAGTTGACCGGCGTCTACACGTTGAGCGATCGCGTTCTCGAGATGACCCTGAATGGAATGGGCACGGGGACGCCATATCTGGGTATGAGCCCACCGCAAACGCCGGTCGCCGTGCAGGTCGAGCGGTTTCCGATCTTGACAGCCAAAATCGCCACGCCGGGGACCGGCGCCGGCTATCTCGCGATCGATGGCAGCGCCTACACCAGCACCGACGGCGCGCATTTCCAGAGCCCGCGGTACGTGCGGCAGCAGTCGGCGGCGGGCGCGCGGCTGTCCGAGCGCCAGCTGACCTACGCGGTGACGGTGGATCCGCCACTGCCGCTGGCCGCCGGGACGCCTTGCCGGGTCCAGATCGACTTTTCCATGGTGCTGTTCGACGCAGCCGCCCTGGTCACCGACGAAAGCGACACGTTCCGGATGACGTACGACGCGATCGCCCGCGCCACCGAGGACGGGTGGATGCGCCTCATGCCCCGCCTGCTCGACGGACTGTCGAACGCGGATAGCTACACGGTGTGGCACCAGATGCTGGATCAGGCCGGCCTCTCGACGAATCACTCGGCACGGTTCGCGAGCATCTTCGACAGCAACTTCAGCTATTACCTCGGCTACCCAACCGACGACCCGCGCGTGTTGACGCAGAGCCTCCCGCAGAGCGGGCGCTGGCTCGAAGCGACCAAGCCGCTGCCGATCAACTGAGATGAACTTGCGCATCCGTCATTGTCTGATGGGACTGGTTCTGGTCGCCTCGTGCGGGAGCCGGGCCCTGACCGGCGACGGCGGCGCGATCCAGATGGACGGAGCACCAAGTCGGGGCACCGGCACCGGAGGTCAGTCGGGCAGGGGCGGGTCCGGCGCGTCGGTCGGCACGGGCGGCGTGATCGGTTCGGGTGGCGTGATCGGTTCGGGCGGCGCGATCGGTTCGGGCGGCGTGATTGGTTCGGGCGGCGTGATTGGTTCGGGTGGCAGCGTCGGCCGCGGCGGAATGGGCGGCAGCGGGGGCGTATCGGGCCGCGGCGGAACCGGCGGCGTCGGCGGAACCGGCGGCCGCGGCGGTATCGGTGGTGGCGGCGGAATTGGTGGCCGCGGCGGATT
>DATFXS010000615.1:0-9057 GCA_035315605.1 Polyangia bacterium | reverse complement strand
TTCCGCCGCGCGACGGTGAGAAGGCCGCGACGGGCGAGAAGGGCAAGGACGGGGAGAAGGGCGCCAAGGAGGGCAAGCACCACGGCGGCGCCAGCAAGGGCAGCAGCAAGGAGCCCAAGAAGGTCGCCGCTGCCGACGGCGAGAAGAAGCCGGTCGCCGCGATCGCCGAGCCGCCGAGGCCCGCCAAGGGATCACTCGACGATCTGCTCAACAACGCCGCGCCCAAGGCCGCGAACCGCCCGAAGGTGGCGGACGACGATGGCAAGAAGGGCGGGGGCGGAGAATCGGCGGGCCCGCTGCAGCAGCATGCGCTGGTGGCCGGCTTCAACGCCGTCCGGCCGAAGGTCGCGGCCTGCTACAACCAGTTCAAGGTGCCGGGCACCGCGATGGTCAACGTCGTCATCGGCAAGAGCGGCAAGGTGACCAAGGCCGAGGTGACCGGCAAGTTCGCGGGGACGCCGACCGGCGATTGCGTCTCGGCGGCGGTCAAGACCGCCAGCTTCCCGCCGTCCGACGGCTTCTCGACGCCGTACCCGTTCCAGCTCCGGTAGCCGGAAGGGCGCTACGCAGGCGCAATCGAACGACGACGACGCGGCCGTTCTCGCCGCGCTCGAGCGCGCGCTCGGCGATTGCGGGCTGAACGTCGTCGTTCCGATCGGGGCGGCGGCGTTCGACGCGGCCTGCGCGCCGGTGTCGTCGCTGACTCTGGGCGGCCTGCTCGCGGGCGCGCGCGCGGCGGCTATCGTCGGGTCGGGCGGTGGCGCGTTCTTCGATCGCTTCGCGGCCGAAGGTCCGGAAGCGGCGGACGGCGCGCCGAACCCGCTCGATCGGTTCACCGCGCGCGTCGCCGCCGCAGCGTCGGCAGCGGCGCTGGCGCCGCTCGGCGTCTCGCACACCGTCTACTTTCCGTTTGATTGGGCAGAGCCAATTCAGTCGGGAACCCTCAAAGGGTTCCCGAACCCTCCCGCGATGGTACGCGGCGAGCAGAGCTCGCCGGCTCCCCACGCGTTCATTCCGTTCCAGCGCCTCGGGCGCGCCGTCGGGCTCGGCGGCCCCGGGCCGCTCGGGTTACAAATTCATCCCGTCTATGGGCCGTGGTGGGCGTACCGCGCGCTCGTCGTCGTCGATCGCGCGCTCCCGGCGCGTTCCCCCATCGGCGACGGCTGCGCCGGCTGCGATGCACCCTGCGTGGGCGCCTGTCCGGCCCACGCGGTCGCGCGCGCGGGCTTCGACGTCGCCGCCTGCCACGCGCGTCGCCGGGTCGCCGAGCCGTGCCGGCTGTCGTGCGCCGCGCGCATCGCCTGCATCCGCGGGCCGGCGCACCGCTACTCCGACGAGGAGCTGGCGTTTCACATGGCGGCCTCGATGCCGCGTCGGGCGTAGACGGGCTTTGCCCGTCGGAGCCCATCGCGGGGCGCGCGGGACCCTTTGAGCGTCCCGCAGTTGATGAACATCCTTGCCGCGCTCGTGACCGCCCACTACTCTCGGTCGCCATGGCTCAGGTCAAAGCGCACATCACGGGCACGGTGTGGAAGATCGAGGTCAAGGTCGGCGACACGGTCTCGGAAGGGCAGACGGTCGTCGTGCTCGAGTCGATGAAGATGGAGATGCCCGTGGAGTCGACGGGCGCGGGCACGGTCTCGGCGGTGCTGATCAAGGAAGGCGACGCCGTGGAAGAGGGCGCGCCCCTGATCGAGCTCAAATGACCGGCGCGCCTGCGCGGGCCTAGGCCGCCAGCGGCGCGTCCGGCATCTCGCCCGCCAGCAGGCGTCGCGTGTTCTCGGCCAGCATCTGCTGCAGCCCCTCCGGTCCCAGTTGCTTGCGGATCCAGGCGATGCCGGCCGCGATCCCCTTCTGGTCGTCCGGGCGATGGATGTCGGTCGCGGCCGCGTGCGCCAGCCCTTCCTGCACGAGCTTGCGCGCGGTCTTCATCTCCGTGCGGCCGTGGGCGCCGTCCAGCGCGCCGAGATCGACCATCATCACCGCGTGCCGCCCCAGGCGCTCCGCGAGATCGACGTCGCGCTGGATGGCGGCGTAGCGTTCAGGGTGGGCCATGACGGGCAGCAGGCCGGCGACCCGCAGCTGGAACAGCTCGTTCTCGAGGCCCGCGGGCATGAACTGCGGGTGCACCTCGAACAGGAACGCCGGACCGTCGCCGTAGACGGGAACGGTCCGCTCCTGCAGGCGTCCGTGCAGCACGTCGTCCCAGAAGTTTTCGGCGCCCAACCCCAGCCGTACCGCCGGCCCCTGCGCCGCCACGTCCGCCGAGACCGCCGCGAAGGCCGCCGCGATGGCCTCGCGCGCCGGCAAGAACATGCCGCTCCGCTGGTGCGGCGTGGCGTAAAGATCGCCGAATCCAAGCGCCGCCACCGCTCGTATCATCTCCAGCGACATCTCCCGGCTGGTGGCGCCGTCGTCGAGGGCCGGCAGATAGTGCGCGTGGAGATCGACGAAATGGGTCACGACACGCGCCTGAAAAAGAGCGTCAAGATTAACACGCGTGGGGAGCCGGCGAGCTTTGCTCGCCGCGTACCATCGCGGGAGGGTTCGGGAACCCTTTTAGGGTTCCCGACACAGATGATCCGCGTGGAGACGCTCGAAAGAACTTTGTTTTCGTTTCCGGGACGCGTAGGGCAAAATGGGGGGGACTCTCACCAGGGGCGAGGCAACGCCGGAGTCAGTGGCGGATTGGATTGCATCTAACTTTCCAGAGACTTAGACTACGGATCCCTCCAGGGAATACATCTTGCTGATCTCCGTTCCCGAAGGAGCGAGTTGAAACAATGAGCGAGAAAGTGGTGCTTCCGAAGTTCGACGTGCCCGGGAAGCAGATGCATCCCGCGGTGAAACTGATGCTGCTTGCGGGCGGCCTGCTGGTGATCGCGATCCTCGCGCTCGGCGGCGCGCTCTATCGCAATCACTCGATGGAGGTTGCCGAGGAGAACCGCAAGCAGGCCGAGATCGCCGCGAAGACCGCCGAGGCCAACGCGAAGATCGAACAGGCCAAGGCGCATCAGAAAGAGCTCGACGCGCAGGTCGCGCTCGCGAAGGCGAAGGTCGAGGAAGCGGCGGCGAAGAAGAACGCCCCCGCCGCTTCCGGCGACTCGAAGCCGACCGCGGTCGCAGGCCACCATCGCGGTGGACATCACGGTTCGTCCAAGGCTGGCGCGAAGACCACCGTCGCCAAGGCCGGCGACGACAAGAAACCAGCCGCCAAGGGTGGCGGCAAGAAGGGGGACGACGTCGTCGACAAGTTGCTCGCGTCGTTCAAGTAACCCTGCGCAGATTGTTTTCGACTCCCGGTGCGTCTCCGTTTGTCGCCCGGCCCGATGTTCGGGCTGGGCGTGAAATGAGCCCGCGTTGATGCAGACGGAAAACCGTGTTACGGAAATTGTGAGGCCGCGTCGATGAGCAGCAGCCAACGTCCAAGTGAGAACTCGGTCCTGTTTTCGCTACGTGAGTTGCGACGGATCGAAGACGACCGCGTCAAGAAAGAGCAGGAGACCGCCCGCGCCAAGGCCGAGGCGGAACGCCAGGCGAGGGAAGCGGCCGACCGCGCCGCCCGCGAGGCCGAAGAGCAGCGGATCCGCGACGAGCAGGACCGCGCTCGGATGTCGCAGGAAGCGCACGAGCAGCGGCAGCGCGACGATCACATGCGGCTGCAGGAGGCCGAGCGTCGTGCCCGCGTCGAGGGCGAGATGCGGATCAACGAGGAGCGGATGCGCCTCGAGATCCAGCACCGGAAGAAGCACTCGCCGGTCAAGGCGGTGCTGGGCGTTTCCAGCGTGCTGGTGCTGATCGGCGCCGGCGTCGGTTACAAGATGTACACCGATCACCAGCACGAGCTGGCGGTCGCGCGCGAGGAGAAGGCGCGGGTCGAGCTGGCGGCGAAGAAGAAAGAGGCCGAGCTGCAAGCGCGTTACGAGTCGATCGAGAAGGACTTCGCGGCCAAGCTGAGCAAGGCCAAGTCGCAGGCCGAGATCGAGCAGCTCCAGAAGGAGCGCCTGCAGTCGCGCCTGGACGCCCAGGCCGGCCGGCCGTCGCGACCGCACCCGGCCGCGGCGAAGCCGGACACGCCGGCGGGCCCGAAGCCGCCCAAAGGCAAGCGCGACATCAGCGACAACCCGCTGGACGGATTGGGCCAGCTCTAGAGGCCCCGGCCTCGCGCACCGGCGCAATGTCACTGGCCGACGACCTCCACGAAGCGCGCCGCGCACGCCTGCTCGCGCTGCTGACGCAGCTGTCTTACGAGCAGCGTGAGGTGACGCTCGCGTCCGGCGCCAAGAGCAACTTCTACATCGACTGCAAGCAGACGGTGCTGACCGCCGAGGGTCACTTCCTGGTCGGCAGCCTGTTTGGCCGCATCCTCGCCACGCGCGCGCCGGAGGTCGAGGCGATCGGCGGCGTCAGCGTCGGCGCCGATCCGCTCGCGTCGGCCGTTTCGACGCTCAGCTTCGTGACCGGGCGTCCGCTGCCGGCCTTCTACGTCCGCAAGGAGGCGAAGGGGCACGGGACCGGCGCCTGGATCGAGGGCGCGAAGTCGCTGCGCCCCGGGATGCCGGTCGCGATCCTCGAGGACGTGGTCACGACGGGCGGCTCGGCGTTGAAAGCGATCGCACGTGTGCGCGAGCACGGTCTCAAGGTCGGCATCATCCTGGGCATCGTCGACCGCGAAGAGGGTGGGCGTGAGGCGCTCGAGAAAGAGGCGCCGCTCGTCACGCTGTTCCGCCGCAGCGATTTTCTATAATGGGCCGATGACCGGCCGGAGCGCGCTGTTGGTGGTCGTGGCGGTGGTCGCCTGCCAGAGCGACAAGGCGGCCCGCGTCGATTTCTCCGAGACGACCCGCAACTACGTCGCGACCGACTACGGCGACGTGTACGAACGCTGGACCCGCCACGACTTCGCGATGCACGACGTCGAGAAGGCGCTGGAGGTCTGGGTGACGTTCAAGAGCTGGGACTTTCGAGAGGCGTACGTCGAACGCTACTCGTCGATCTACAGCCTGCCCGACGCCGATCGGGCCACGCTGCGCAGCGGGCAGCGCGACGCCTTCCACGCCGCCTACGAGTTCAACGTCACCGCGCAGAGCGCGAACTACAAGTGGAACGACCTCGAAAAAGCCAGCTCGCCCTGGCGGGTGACCCTGCTGGACGCCCTCGGGCACGAACTGGCGCCAGAGAGGGCGACCATCAAGGTCGAGAAGTTGCCCGACGCGTACGAGCGCGAATTCTTTCCCGCCAAGAACCCGTTCTCGAAGACCTACACGATCCGCTTCGTACCCCCGGACAATACGGACTTCGCGGGCATCAAGTCAGGTGCCATCGTCCTCCGGATCGCCAGCCCGCTCGGTCGCATCGAGCTGACGTGGCGGGCCTGACCGCATCAGCTCCCGGATCACCCCGAGCAACGCGGTCCGCTCGATCGGTTTCGGCACATAGGCTGCCGGCTGGAACTGCGTCCGGATCGACTCGTAGCTGAACCCGGATGCGCTGACCACGACGACCGGGACCCGCGCCAGCTTCGGATCGCGCAGCTGCTCGCTGCGAAAGTCCCAGCCGTCCATCCCGGGCATCATCAGGTCGAGCAGGATGACCGCGGGGTGGGCCTTGCCGCCGCGCAGCCGCGCCAGAGCTTCGCGACCATTGGGCGCGCCTTCGACCGTGAACCCTTCCTCTTCCAGCATCTCGGACAGCGCGCTGCGCGTGTCGTTGTCGTCGTCCACGATCAGGATCGCCTCTGGGCGCATGTCGTTTTGTGCAACATTTCGCCGGGCCCGCAGTTGTCAAGTGGCCCGCTCGTAAGAGCCAGCCCCGAACTGATGCGACATGTCGTACGTCGCCGCACGTCAAGGGGCCCGAACAGGCGCCGATGTCAGCAGTTATGAACGCGGCGACGAGGCGCCAGGCGCCGTTTCCGGTCAGCAGCACGCACAGGCACTGCATGCGGTGCGGAAAGCTGGCGCCTCGGGCGGAGTTCCAGTGCCGGCGCTGCGGCAAGCAGCAGCGCATGCTCCCGCGGACGATGGTGCTGGTGCTGACCGGGTGCCTGATCGCCGGGATGTTTGCGGTGGCGAGCGCGAGCGCGTTCTCGAGCCCGCCCCATCCACCCGAGGTGGCGCCGGCCTGGCCGAAGATGGCCGCGGCCCCCACCGTCGCGAAGGCCGCGAACGAGGTGACGGCCGCCGAGCTCTGGGCGGCCTACGCGCGCAACACGGTCGATGCCGATCGGCGTTTCCGTGACCGATCGGTGATCGTCACCGGGATCGTGCAATCGATCGACCGCGACTTCCAGGGCAGCATGATCGCGCGGCTGTCGACCGGCGACGCCTTCAATACGGTGCACGCGAAGCTGGTCACCCGCAACGACCCGAGGATGGCCGGCGTGATCAAGGGCCGGCCCGTGTCATTGGTGTGCGTGGGGCGGGGCGCGCTGCTCAGGGCGCCGCAACTGGGCGGCTGCTTCGTCCACTAGCCGGCGCGATCACGCGGTCGGCGGGAATCGCTTCGCGTAGGCGGGGGAGGCGGCCAGCAAGCGCGCGTGCGTCTCGGCGGCCGACATCTGGCCCGGCGCGGTCGCGTGTTCGATGTAGCCGTAAGCCAGCAGTGACCCGCGCGCCGCCAGCTCGATGCGGAGCTCGGGCGAGGCGCCCATGCCGATCACGCAGGTGCGCTCGGGCCGCCGCGACAAGAGCTCGAGCAACGTCTCCCGGTCGGCATCGCTCTTGACGGCGGTCGCGATCTTCGCGATGGCCCCGGGCAGGGCGTGGCAGCGATCGACGATCGCGAGCAGCGAATCCAGCGACGGCGTTCGCGCGAAGTCGTGGTGCGACACGATCAGCCGCGCGCCCGCGCGCGCGCCGATGGCCGCCGCCAGGTCGTCGATGATCGTGGCGTCGTTCTCGATGTCGACCCACGACGCCTGTCCGGCCGCGATCGCCGCGCGAAAGGCGGTCCGGCGGACGGCGTCGGATCCGGCGAAGCGGCCGCCCTGGGCCGCGGTGCGAATGGTCAGGATCACCGGTGTGCCGCTCGCCTCCAGCCGGGCGCAGTCGAGCGCGCAGCCGTCCAGGCTCTGCTGCGCGAACAGGTCGACGCGCGCCTCCACCAGATCGAACAGGCGGGCGGTGCGGTCCAGTTCGGCGCTGTTGATGATCGCGGCGGGCCGGTCCGCGACGGCGACGAGAAGCGGTCCGCGCCCGATGTCGAGCATGAAGGACGAGTGTAGCAGCCTGGATCCGCGGCCCACGGAGTATCCTTTCTCACATGCGGGGGCGACTGCCATCGATGGCCGGGCTGGCCGGCTGTGTCATCGCCGCGATGGCTTGCAGCGAGCGCCCGCTGCCACCGCCCCCCGAGACGCCGGGAAGCGACGCGGGCGGCGGCGGCGGCAGCACCGACGCCGGCGTCGAGCAGCCTCGCGAGGCGGGGGTGCCGCCCGGGGTCGTCGACTGGGGCGTCCCGATCGGATCGCAGCCGTCAGCTGCCACGCCCGGCGCAACGGAGGTGAAGGCGGTCGTCGCGACGGACGACGGCGGCGCCATCGTCGCGGGGTCGTTCGACGGCATGGTGGCGTTCGCGCCGGACACGATTCGCGACGGGACGCCGGGCAAGGGGTTCGTGGCGCGTTACCGCCGCGACCAGCGGCTGGTCTGGGTGCACGTGCTGGACGCCGACGCCGGTCACGTCACGGTGGCCGACATGGCGGCGCTGCCCGACGGCGAGATCGCGGTCGCCGGGTGGTTCGACGGCACGCTGGCCGAGCACCGCGACGTCTCGCCCCTCTCCGTGCCGAGCGCCGGCAACAAGGACATCTTCGTCGCCCGACTGGCCAGCGACGGCAGCGTCCGCTGGTTCGAGGGCGCGGGCGGCCCGGGCGACGACATCGCGCGCGGGGTCGCGGTCGGCATGGACCAGGCCGCCGCGGAGTCGATCGCGATCACCGGCGCCATCGGGGAAGGCGCCGTGTTCGGAGCGGGCGAGCCGGGTGAGACGCACGCGCCGCCGTCCCCCGGCCCCACGTTCGCGGCGCGCTTCGACGGCGACGGCAAGCTGGCCTGGGCGCGCTTCGCGGGCGGCGGCGTGCCGGGGCAGGGCTACGGCGTCGCGCACGACGGTACGGGGGCGGTCGCGATCACCGGTTACGTCAACGGCGTGGCTTCGTTCGGGCCCGACGTGAACGGCGCGCCGGTGACGATCGACCCGAACGTCGGGCGCGCGTTCGTCGCGCGCTGGGACGTCGCCGGGCGGCTGCTGTGGGCGCAACCACTCGGCGGCATGACGGGGGAGGGGGACGCGGTCGCGATCGCCGCGAACGGCCTCATCGTCGCGACGGGACTGTTCCAGGGACAGGCGCGGTTCGGAGCCGCGCCGTCGGCGCCGACGCTGACCGCCGACACGCCCGGAGTCGACGGCGCCTATCTGGCGGCGTTCACGTCTGCCGGCGCGACGAGCTGGGCGCGCAGGCTGGTCGGCATCGGCGTCCACCCCTGGCGGCTGCGCGCGGCGCCCGACGGCGAACTGCTGGTGGCCGCGTCGTTCGGCGGTGGGATCAAGCTTGATCCGGACGGGCCGGTGCCGCTGACCCTGTTCTCCAGCGGCGGTACGGACGCGCTGTTCGCACGCCTCGGCAGAGACGGCGCATTGCTGTCGGCCGTGGCGGGTGGCGGGCCCGGCGACGACCGGGCCGCGGACTACGCGTTGGCCGGCGACGGCGTCGGCTGGGCGGCCGGCACCTACTTCGGGCCGGCGACGTTCGGTGCCGGCTCGGCATTCGGCGCCGGAACCGCCGTGCTGCTCGACAGCGGAACGGACGGGGGCAGCTTCCTGCTCAGGCTGCTCGCGAACTGACGGGGGCTAGTCGACGGCGCCGTCGCTGGTGCCGCCGCCCGTGCCGCCGCTGCCTGCCGTGCCACCGCCGGAGCCGCCGGTCGCGCCGCCGCTTCCGCCGCTGCTCGTTCCCGCGCCGCCACCGGAGCCGCCGGTCGCGCCGCCGCTTCCGCCGTTGTCACCGCCCGTGCCGCCGCTTCCACCACCGCCCGCGCCCGCCGTCGCGCCGGC
>DATFXS010000614.1:0-4408 GCA_035315605.1 Polyangia bacterium | reverse complement strand
AGGTGGTGCTCTTGCGCAAGGGCAATCACACGACAATGACGTTGTCGAACAACTACCAGGGCCCGCCCGAAAACTTCGCGATGGTCGTGCCGGTGCCGGTCGTTTTGCAGAAAGAGAACGTCAGGACGCTGCCGTTCGATGTGTTCGACCGGGTCGATTCGCTGTCGGCGCCCCGGCTGGTCGAGTACTGGGAGCAGGACCCGTGCGCGCCACCGGCGATGCCGGTGCCCTCGGCGCCATCGGCCGTGATGTCGATGGCGGAGGGAGGGGATTCGCCACGGCCGCACAAACGCGATCTGGGCGTCAAGGTCGAGGCGAAGTTCGTCGCGGGCGAGTACCAGATCCTGATCCTGTCGGCGAGGGACTCGGCGGGCCTCGAGACCTGGCTCCGGGAAGAGAAGTACAGCATCCCGCAGGGCGCGGCCGCCGCGCTGGCGCCGTACGTCCGGGACAAATCGAAGTTCTTCGTCGCCAAGGTCGACATCCAGAAGGTCTCGCGCAACGCCCAGGGCGTCGTGCAGCTGTCGCCGCTGCGGTTCTACTTCGACGCGAACGAGCTGCGCCTGCCCGTCCGCCTCGGCCTGCTGAACGCGGGCGGCAAGCAGGACCTGATCGTCTACGTCATTCACCCCGAGTCGCGCTTCGAGGTCGCGAACTACGCCAACTCGTTCATTCCGACCAACCTCGAGGTCGCCGACGGCGTGCGCAACAACTTCCCGGCCTTCTTCGCCGAGCTGTTCGACGCCACCGTCGAGAAGATGGGACGCAAGGTCGTGGTCACTGAGTATTCGTGGCAGACGACCGGGTGCGATCCCTGTCCGACGCCGCCGCTGTCGACGGACGATCTCGCGACGCTGGGGCTGGACATCCTGGAGGGGATCGGCGTCGCGGCACCCGGACCCGAGCCGGCGCTCCCCGGCACGACCAAGCCGGGCGTCCACGCCCACGAGCGCCAGCGCGCCCAGGCGCCGCCGCCGTACTACGGCACGCCGCCGTCGTGGGTGCTGACGCGCCTGCACGCGCGCTACAGCAAAGAGACGCTGTCCGAAGATCTGATCTTCCGCGAGGCGAAGCCGGTGATGGGCGGCCGCGCCAACTGGAACGGCACCAACGGCGACGAGGGCGCGCTGGTCGACGCCGGCGGCGTCAACAATTTCCAGGGCCGCTACATCATCCGCCACTACTGGACCGGACCGGTCGCCTGCCAGGACCCGCACTACGAGAACTGGGGCGGCCCGCCTGGCAACCCGTTCGGCACCCCGGAGCCGACGGCGGCCAAGGGGCTGGCGAGCGCGCCGCGCGGGAAGGTCGTTCTGAGGAGCGAGGTCCGCTCGCCGGTGCCGCTGCTCGGTATCGCGGGCCAGCCGCCGGTGCGGCGGCATCAGAAAACGAAGTGAACCCGATCGCAATGTGGAAAGAGGAGGCGGCATGTCGGCAACAATCCGGTGTCTCACCATCGGCGCGGTGGCGGCGCTCGCGGTCGCGGCGGCGCCCGGACGCGCGCAGGCGTTCTGCGGGTTCTTCGTCGCGGGCAGCAACGCGAAGCTGACCAACAACGCGTCTCAGGTCGTGCTGATGCGCAAGGGCAACCGCACGGTCATGACGATGTCGAACAACTACCAGGGGCCGCCCGAGAACTTCGCGATGGTCGTGCCCGTGCCGGTGGTGCTGCACAAGGAGGACGTCAAGACGCTGCCGGCTGACGTGTTCGACCGCGTCGACTCGCTGTCGGCGCCGCGGCTGGTCGAGTACTGGGAACAGGACCCGTGCGCGCCGATTCGAGAGTACGAAGCGAAGGCGGGGGGCGGGCGCATGATGATGAAGAAAGGCAGGGTCGCCGCGGAGGCGGAGGAGCTGGGCGTCAAGATCGAGGCCCAGTTCGTCAGCGGCGAATACCAGATCCTCATCCTGTCGGCGACAGATTCGTCGGGCCTCGAGACCTGGCTGCGGCGCGAGAAGTACAACATCCCGCAGGGGGCCGCCGAGGCGCTGGCGCCCTACATCCGCGACAAGTCGAAGTTCTTCGTCGCCAAGGTCGACATCCAGAAGGTCAAGCGCGACGCGCAGGGCGTCGTGCAGCTGTCGCCGCTGCGCTTCACGTTCGACGCCAACGAGCTGCGCCTGCCGGTGCGCCTCGGCCTCCTGAACGCGGGCGGCAAGCAGGACCTGATCGTCTACGTCATCCACCCGACGTCGCGCTTCGAGGTCGCGAACTACGCCAACGCCTTCATCCCGACCAACCTCGAGGTCGCGGACGGCGTCCGCAACAACTTCCCCGCCTTCTTCGCCGAGCTGTTCGACGCCACCGTCGAGAAGATGGGACGCAAGGTCGTCGTGACCGAATATGCGTGGCAGACCGCGGGCTGCGACCCGTGCCCGACGCCGCCGCTGTCGGCGAACGATCTCGCGACGCTGGGGCTCGACGTCCTGGAGGGGATCGGCGTCGCCGCCCCGCCGCCCTCGGGCAAGCGCGGGCGCGGCGGCCCACCCGGAATGTTCTTCGGCGGCGGTGGGCCGTCCTGGGTGCTGACGCGCCTCCACACGCGCTACAGCAAGGAGACGCTGTCCGAGGATCTGATCTTCCGCGAGGCGAAGCCGGCGATGGGTGGACGCGCCAACTGGAACGGCACCAACGGCGACGAGGGCGCGACGGTGACCGAAGGCGGCGTCAACAACTTCCAGGGCCGCTACATCATCCGCCACTACTGGGACAAGCCGGTCGCGTGCAAGAATCCGCAGTTCGAACAGTGGGGCGGCGCGCCCGGCAATCCGGATGCGCGCCCGACCCCGACCGCCGCCAAGGGGCTGGCGAGCGCGCCGCGCGGGAAGGTCGTGCTGACAGCGGAGGTGCGCTCGCCGGTGCCGCTGCTCGGCATCGCAGGAAAGCACCACCGGCGTCCTTCCACGGGAAAGTGACGTGAGCCGACGAACCGACGCCCGCTGGGCCTACGGCGTCAGCGCCGCGATGATCGCGGCGGGCGTCGCGCTCGTCGCGCGCGGTTCGTCGCCGTCGCCCGGTCCGTTGCCGCGCTTCGACCCGCACGGCCGCGACGTCGGCGTCGCGCTGGGCATCGAGGAGGGCCCCAGCAACGCCGAGGTGGCCGCCGAGGTGCGGCGGCAGGGCTTCTACGCGGGCGCGCCCGTCGGCAGCGACGACTGCATCGGCTGCCACCGCGACGTGGCGTCGCAGTGGGCGTCGTCCGCGCATCGCTTCTCGTCATTCAACAACCCGTACTACCGCGTCGCCACCGACGCGTTCCGCGCCGAGAAGGGCGCGGTCGCGTCGCGCTTCTGCGGCAACTGCCACGAGCCGTTCCTGGTCGCGACCGGTGCGATGGACCGGCCGGAGATCGATCGCGGCACGCGAGCCGCGCAGGCGGGCGTCACCTGCCTGGTCTGCCATTCGATCGCCCACGTCGATCGCGAGGGCAACGGCCGCTACGAGGTCGACCTGCCGGCCGTACCGAGCGCGAAGGGACCGCACGGCGCGCGTCTGCGGCCGGCGCTGATGTCGCAGGCGCTGTTCTGCGCCGCCTGCCACAAGGTCGGCCTCGGCACCGACGTCACCGCCGGCGAGCGCTGGCTGCGCGGGCAGAACGACTACGACGCCTGGCACGTCTCCGCCGTCTCCGGCAACGGCGCCGCGTCGGTGTATCGGCCCGACGCCGCCAAGGTCTGTCAGGACTGCCACATGCCGCTCGAGCCGGCGGTGCTGGGCGACGCGGGCGCGAAGAACGGCATGGTGCGATCGCACCGGTTCCTCGGCGCGAACACGGCGCTGCCTCACCTGCGCGGCGACGCGGACCAGGAACGGCGCACGCTGGAGAACCTGCGCGGACGCGCCTCGCTGGCGCTGCTCTGGTCGGGGCCGGCACGCGTCGACGCGCTGATGCGCGCGCGCGGCGTCGGCCATCGGTTCCCGGGCGGGACGATGGACTCGAACGAGGTCTGGCTGGAGGTGACCGCGTACGACGCCGCCGGGAAGGTCATCGGCGTCTCGGGCGGGCGCGGGCGCGACGGCGCGCTCGGTGCCGACACGCACCTGGTGCGCGCGCAGCCGGTCGATGAACGGGGCGCGCCGCTCGTGAGGCGCGACCCGCAACACCAGCGCGGCATCGCGTTCGACGCCGCGCTGACGCCGTCCGATCCGCAGGTGGTCCGCTACGAAGTGCCGAAGGGGACCGCGCGCGTCCGGGCGCGCCTGCTCTACCGAAAGTTTTCCGCCGCGTACGCCGCGTTCGCGTGCGCGGATCTGCCCGCGGCGCCCCGGGCGCGCTGCCTGGATCTGCCGATCGCCGAGATCGCCGCCGCCGACATCGCCGCCGGCGCGCCGCGCACCGACGATCCCGCCACCCTGGCCGACTGGGGGATCGCGCTGGCCGACGCGACCGCCGACCACGCCGACGAG
>DATFXS010000613.1:0-4118 GCA_035315605.1 Polyangia bacterium | reverse complement strand
GCCGCCGCCCGTGCCGCCGGTGTTGCCGCCCGCGCCCGTGTTGGTGCCGCCACTGCCGGTGGTCCCCGCCGTCCCCGCGCCGCTTCCGCCTGTGCCCGCGCCACCGCTTCCGCCGCCACCGCACGCGCCAAGCGACAGCGTCACGAGCCCGATCGCCAGCAACGAACGTACTGAAACATCGCTTCCACGGTTTGCCATTGCGGCTGCCTCCGACGGCGAACGCGAACGTCCGCGAGGGACCGATCCCGAATCAGGCAGCACCGACTGCGTCAGCGTCGGCGGCCGCCGCGGGCCCAAGCCCGCCCGCGGGAATCAAAGGTTGGTTCAACCCTCAATGCAGGTTGATGGGCATTTCGATCACGCAATCGTCATTGCGCAACGCAGTTCTGCTGCATCAATGCCCAGATTGCGTCGCCAAGAACAACGGCGCCGGCGTCGGTTGGAAGGAAGGCGCCCGCCCCCGTGTATTCGGGATGGCCGGTCCAGAGCGAATCGAGGTCGAGGAAGTGGCACGGCACGGCGCTCTGCTGGCAGGCTTGCGAAACGAGCGGCCGCAGCTCCGCGACGCCAGGAATCGTCTGAATCTCGGGCGGGAGGAAATAGATGATGTGCTGGACGGTCCTGTCGCTCGCCACGTTGGTGAGCAGCTGGCTGAAGGCGTTCGCCGCGCTGGTCGCCGCCGCCGGGACAGCCGCCGCGCCGCCCGCGTTGTTCGCCTGGATGGTGTCCCAGGTGCCGCCGTCCATGATCAGGACCTTGACCTTGGTGGCGCCGGCCTCTTGCGTGTCGTACTGGCTGGCGATCATCGACATCAGGACGGCGGGGGCGGCCCCGACGACGTAGGTGTCGTTGGGGCCGATGGCGCCCGCCGCGCGCGCGAGGTCCTGGACGCGCGTCACCTGCCCGCCGGGAACCAGAATCCACGAATCGCCGATCCACAAGACCTGGTTCGCGCTCACCTGACCGTGCGCGCACGGCCCGCCGTCATTCCCATCGCCGAGGTGGATCACCTTGCCGCCGCAACCGGCGATGGCGGCGGCGACGGCAAGCCCGACGGCGATCACCGCTGGAAACCGGACCAACGGCCAGATGCTACCATCCACGAAATGTTCCCGGGCGGGGCCCTGCTGGCGGCGCTCCTTTCGCAGAGCGCGCCGGGCGCTGCGCCCGAAGCAGCGACGACGACGGTGCGACTGGACGGACGCGGCGCCGCGGAATGCACGCCGCGAAGCGATCTGGCCGCGCGCGTCGCTGCCCGCACGCCGCGCGTCCAGTTCGCCGACGACGGCGCCGTCCACGCCGAGGTCGCGGTGACGTCGGCGCGCCCCGGGAACGTGGTCGCCGAGCTGGTGCTCGGGCCCGCGCGCGCCGAGGCGCCGCGCCGGGTCGTCGCACGGTCGTGCGCCGAGGCCGCGGACGCGATCGCGTTGATCATCGCGGTCACCCTCGATCCGACCCTCAAAGGGTCCGCGCCCGCGACCAGCTCGGCTCCGCCTCCGGCAGTAAAGCCACCTGCCGAGGCCGTCGTCGCGAAGCCACCGGCGCCGGCCGTCGAATCGCCGGCGCGCGCCGTGGCCACGCCAGCATCGGCGACGAAGCGGCGGTTCGGCGTGGCCGTCGCCGGGCAGACGATCTTCGGTCCCGCCCCGAACGTGATGCCCGGGATCGCCCTCTATGTGATGGCGGCGCTCGATCGCGGCGGCGCGTGGTCGCCGGCGCTGTTCGTCGGCGCGACGCGCGTCTGGCGCGACGATCTCTCCCAGCCGGGCGGGTCCGCGTCGTTCACCCTCGACGCCGCCAGCGTCGATGCCTGTCCGATCCGCCTCGCGGGTTCCGCGCTGACCGTTCACCCGTGCGCCTCCGCGCTGGTCGGGCGGATGGCCTCCAGCGGCGCCGACACCGGCAACGGCGTCAGCACGGCGCGCCCGTTCGCGGTCGCGGGTGCGGCCATCGCCGCCCGCTTCGGCGTCACCGCGAGCATCGAGCTCTCCCTCCGCCTCGCCGCCGGTGTCACGTTGATCCGCGACTCTTACCAATTCGGCGCGACGACGTTTCACCGCGCCGACCCCGTCACCACCTCGGCCAGCCTGGGCATCGGCACACGCTGGTAGGAACTAGGGCGTGAGGCCAGCGAGCGCCGCCACCCGGCCGGCGAGCAGGCTGCCCCGGTGCTCGGCGACGAACCGTTCCGCGAGCGCGCGCGCCTCGGACTGCCGCCCGAGCTTCACCAGCGCCTCGACCTTCAGCGCGGTCGCTTCGGGACGGAAGCTTCCGGCGGGATATTTGTCCTGATACCGGCGCAGGATCTCCAGCGCGGCGCGGTCGGCGCCCTTCGCCAGCGCGTCCCGCGCGGCGTCGATGGACCCGATCTGGTCGGCGAGCTCGCTCGTCGCCGCGGCGCCGTGGTTTCGACGGGCCGGTGCCGGCGGGCTCGGCAGCGTTTCGATCGCCGCTGCAGGCTCCGGCGCGACCGAAGTGGGCGGCGGCGGTGCCGGCGGCGGCGTCATCGGGGCCGTCACAGCGCGCGTCACGCGCGGTGGGGGCGGCGGCGCGTGTCGCACGCGCGTGCCGACCACCGCTCCGGCGACCACCAGGCCGACCACACCGGCGGAGATCCACGGCCAGACCACGGTCGTTCCGGCGGCGGCCTTTGAGACTGCCGCGCCGGCGGCGAGCGTCTTCACCGCGCCCGTCGTCACCCCGATCGCCGCCGTCACGCCAAGCGCCCTGGCCATCCGCGCGGACGCGGTTCGCGACGGTCCGTTCTCCCCGGCCGCCCGGAGCAACCGCCGTTCGAAGTCGGTCGCGTCCGCCGCCAGCAGGCGCTCGGGCAGATCGGCGGGCGGACGGTTCACGACTCCCCTTCCTTCTGCAGATTCTTTTCCACGCGCGCGGCGGCGGCGCGGAACTGCTCGCGCGCGCGGCGCAGGCGCGACGCCACGCTGCCCAGCGGGATCTCGAGCAGCTGCGCGATCTCTGGCGAGGTGAGCCCTTCGATCTCGTACAGGACGAAGACCTCGACCAGATCCGGATCGACCTTCGACAGGACCAGATCACAGAGCTGTCGGTCCGCGCGCCGATCGCCGGTGTCGCGGCTGCTCGAAAGGCGCTGGTCCATGTCCTCGTCCAGCTGCCAGCGGACAACCTTGCGGCCCAGCGTGTGCGCCACACGCAACGCCGTTCCGATCAGGAACGCCCGCTCGCTCTCGGGTTGAATGTCGTCGAGGCGCTCCGCCGCGAGCAGGAACGTCTCCTGCGTCGCATCCTCGGCCGCGTCCGGCGGCAAGCCGCGCCGGCACAGCGCGCGCCAGACGGTCGCGTGGTGATCGTTGAAGATCCGTTCGAGGCGAACACGGTCCACCTCCGTCGGTCGGATTCGCTCGGCGGGCGCTGCCATCGTCAAACTGTTCGCGAGGATGACCTGACCACTCGAGTATGCAGGTTGCAGGCCGATTCGATCATGGAAAGCGCACGGACCGATCGCGTCAGGGCGCGCTGACGACCTTCAGCATGACAACTCCGTGACTCGGCACGGACGACGCGGTGTACGAGCCGGTGAATGATCCAAGATCGCTGTGCGCCCAGAGATCGCGGACGGTCGCAGCGCCCGCCGGGATGCCGAGCGCGCTCCACTGAACGGTGATGGACGCGCTCGCGGCGCCGCGGTTGAGCAGCGCCACCGCCCGCGTGTTCGTCCCCGCCAGCGTCTTCGACCAGACCTCGAGGTTCGTCGCGGGCGAAGCGACCCGGCGGCCCTGAGCGCCCATCGGATCCTGATCGACGGCGATCACCTCGTCGTTCGTCAGCGTGGTCTTCGTCGCCGCGCTCATGCTGCGCAGATCGTTCCCGGCGATCAGCGGCGCCGCCATGATCGCCCACATGCTGAAGTGCGCGCGCCCCTCCGTGTCGGAGAGCCCGCTGTTGCCGACCTCGAGCATGTCGGGATCGTTCCAGTGTCCCGGTCCCGCGTACGAATAGAGGTTCACGTTCTGATCGACCAGCCCGACCACCGACGACCAGCTGGCGTTGATGTCGAAGCCGATGCGCCACATGTTGGCGATGGTGGGCAGGTTGATCGAGCAGCTGTTCGGCGGGCAGCCTGTCCCGTCGCCCGGGTT
>DATFXS010000612.1:0-28239 GCA_035315605.1 Polyangia bacterium | reverse complement strand
GATCGTCCAGGAGCTGGGCGTCGAGACGGTCATCACCCGCGATCGCGGAAGCGCGCTCGCCGAGGCGGCGACGCGCGACTTCGACGTCGCGCTGATCGACGTCCGCCTGCCCGACGGCGACGGCCTGTCGCTGCTCGGCCCGCTGCGCGCGCGCTCGCCGCACCTGCAGGCGGTGATGGTGACCGGCAACGCCTCCGTCGAGGGGGCGATGGCCGCGGTGCGCGGGGCGGTCTTCGCGTACGTCCTGAAGCCGGTCTCGCCCCCGGATCTGCTCGACACAGCCCGCCGGGCGCTCGATCAGGCCGCGCTGTACCGCGAGCGGGAACGATTGCGCCGCGAGCTGGAACGGTCCGAGCAGACGCACCGCGAGCTGGTCGAATCGGTCCCCGCGTTCGTGCTGGCGATGGATGCGACCGGACGGCTGACGACCTGGAACAGCGAGCTGGAACGGGTGACCGGCACCCCGCGCGCCGAGATGCTGGGGAAGGACGGGCGCCGGTTCGTCGGAACACCCGGCCAGCCGACCGACCTCCCCCTCAGGTCGGGCGGCAAGCGCAAGGTCCGCTGGCGGCAGGCGGAGGTGAAAGGCCACGACGATCGCACCACCACGTACGCGGTCGGCATCGACGTCACGGATGAGGACGAGATCCTGCGCCGCCTCTTGCGCTCGGAGCGGCTGGCGGCGGTCGGGACGCTGGCGGCCGGGCTGGCTCACGAGGTGAGGAACCCCCTCAACTCCGCGTCGCTTCAGCTGACGCTGCTGGAACGCCGTCTCGATCGCGGCGACGAGCCGGGCGCGGTCCTTCCGATCGCGCACATCATCAAGAGCGAGATCGATCGGCTCGACCGCCTGGTGCGGGAATTCCTGGCGTTCGCGCAGCCTCGCCCGCTCGAGCCGCGCCCGGTCGACGTCGGCGAGCTGTTCGCGTCGGTCGCCGGCCTGATCGCGCCGGAAGCGGAGTCGGTCAACGTCTCGATCACCACCGACGTCGCCAGTGAAACCCCGGCCCTCGCCGTCATGGGCGAAGCGGAGCGGCTGCGGCAGGTCCTGCTGAACCTGACCCGCAACGCGATCGAGGCGATGAGCGAGCGCGGCGGCCAGCTGCGGTTGCTGGCGCGGCGGGCGGGCGGCGAGGTGGAGATCGCCGTCGAGGACGACGGCCCCGGCTTCGGCGAGGACCTGCCGGTGTTCGACGCCTTCTTCACGACCAAGTCCCAGGGGACGGGCCTGGGCCTGGCCATCGTTCACCGCATCGTCACCGATCACGGAGGAACGATCCGGGTCGAATCCCGCCCCGGCCGGACCCGCTTCACGCTGGCGCTGCCGGCTGTCCCTGCGACTGTTTGAGCAGATCGGCCAGCGCCCGCAGCCCATCGACCGCCGTGAACACCCCGACGACGTCGCCGCCTTTCAACACCACCGCCGAACCGACCTTCAGCCGGGCCATGTCCGCGGCGACCGTGTCCAGCGGCGCGTCCTCCGCGATCGTGTAGACGTCCGACACCATCGCGTCCTCGACCAGCAGTTGCTTCGATCCCGGAAGCGCCTCGATGACGTCCAGCTCGCGCTCGGAGATGATGCCGACCAGCTTGCCCCCATGCAGCACCGGCAGGTGGCGGATGTGGCTCTTGTGCATCAGCTGTTTGGCGGCCGTCAGCGACTGCTCGCGCCCGATCGTGTGGGGACCCGCGGTCATGTACTTCCCGATCGCGATCATTAGTCGCCCCCGTTCCCGCCGTCGACCGGTTCACGGGCCGACTTCGGCGCGCCCTCGTACTCGTGCATCTTGTACTGGATCTTGCGGACGCTGATCCCGAGGATCTCGGCGGCGCGGCTGGTCGAGCCGCCGGTCATCTCCAGAGTCTTGGTGATGGCGTAGCGTTCGATCTCTTCCATCGTCGCGCCCGGGATGGCCAGGCCGGCGCGGCCCTTGGCGGGCACCAGGTTGGGCGGCAGGTCCGCCGCCGTCACCTGGGCGGTCTGGGCCAGCACCACCGCGCGTTCGACGACGTTCTCGAGCTCGCGCACGTTGCCCGGCCAGTGATACGCGGCCAGCCGCTCCAGCGCATCGTCCGAGAATCCGTCGATCTTCTTGCCGTTCTCCTCGGCGTACTTGCGCAGGAAGTACCCCGCCAGCAGCGGCACGTCGGAGGGGCGCGCGCGCAGCGCCGGCATGTCGACGGTGATGACGTTCAGCCGGTAATAAAGGTCCTCGCGGAACTTCCCCTCCGCCACCATCTGGCGCAGATCGCGGTTGGTCGCTGCGATGACGCGCACGTCGACGGTGATGGTCTCGTTGCCGCCCACCCGCTCGAACTCGCGCTCCTGAAGGAAGCGCAGCAGCTTCACCTGAACGCCCGGCGAGATCTCACCGATCTCGTCCAGGAACAGGGTGCCGTGGTTGGCCTGCTGGAAGCGTCCGTCGCGGCGCCCGGCCGCGCCCGTGAACGACCCGCGCTCGTGGCCGAACAGCTCGCTCTCCAGCAGCGTCTCGGCCAGGGCCGCGCAGTGCAGCTTGACGAACGGCCCGCTCGCGCGCGGGCTGCGCTCGTGGATGGCGGCGGCGATCAGCTCCTTGCCCGTCCCGGACTCGCCCGTGATCAGCACGCTGGCGCGCGACGAGGCGATCTGCGCGACGGTCTTGAACACCGCCTGCATCGGCGCCGCGCTGCCGATGATGTTGTTGAAGCTGTACTTCTCGGAGATGCGCTGCCGCAGCAGGCCCGCCTCGGCCCGCAGGCGCCGTCCCGCCATCTCGCGCGCCACGATCACGGACAGCTCGCCGACGTTGACCGGCTTGGAGAGGTAGTCCCGCGCCCCGGCGCGCATCGCGCCCACCGCGGTCTCCACCTCGCCGAACGCCGTCATCATGACGACGGGCAGATCGGCATCGCTCTCGTGGAGCTTGCCGAGCAGCTGGATGCCATCCATCCCGGGCATCTTCAGATCGGTCAGCACCAGGTCGGGCGCGAAGTCGGCGATCTTGCCGAGCGCCTTGAAGCCGTCCGCCGCGGATTCGACCAGGTAGCCCTCGTCCTTGAGCAGCTCGGTCAGCGCGTTGCGCGCGTTGACCTCGTCATCGACGACCAGAACTCTGCCCTTGCTCTCGGACACGCGGGGGACTCCTTTGACTGGTGGCCTGGCGCTCGGACCGATGTTATTCGCTGTCGCCGTCGCTGTCGCCGTTGACATGGTCAGGCCGCCTTCTTCGAGAACGGGACGGTCAACACCGGGCAGGAGGCCCGCCGGACCACGCGCTCGGCGACGCTCCCCAGCATCGCGTGGGCGATGCCGGTGCGGCCGTGCGTCCCGACGACGATCAGGTCCGCGCCGATGTCGCGCCCACGCTGGGTGATCTCGGCGACCGCGTTCCCCTCCTTGATCTTCGTCGTGCAAAGAAGGCCGGCCGCGGCGACGCGATCGGCGCGCTCGGAAAGCCGCTTGTCGATGCTCGCGTACAGCATGCCGTAGTCGGCGTCGAGGTAGGTCGTGCCGAACGGGAACTCCTCCGCCAGCTCGAGGACGTGCAGCACCTCGACGGCGGCGCTGCTCGGCTTGCCGATCTCGATGGCCTCGTCCAGCGCCTCATCGCTGCCAGTGGAAAAGTCGGTCGCGACCAGAATCTTCTTCGGTGTTCGCGTGGTCATGCCTGGGCAGTTTGCAATCGTCGCACCACCCGACGGAGGCGGCGCCGCCCACCGAAATCCGAAATCCCGCCGCAGGGAATGCACCCAGCCTCTCGTCCGGCGCAGGAATTGCGCGAAATCCGGCTCGACCGTCTAGGACGCCTGGCGCGTCGACGCGGTGTGCACGCCCATCGCCTCGAGCGCACGCACGGCCGCGCGCAGGGAGCCTGCCGGATCGCGGCTGGTGTCGATGGCGACGCGCGCGCGGAGCTCGTGGGGCGCGAACGGCTCGCGCCGCGCGAGCAGGGCTTCCAGCTGGGCGTCGGTGGCGTCCGAGACCGACGGTCGAGCCCGTCGGGCGGCCAGCCTGGTCCGCAGGATCGCGCGGTCCGCGCAAGTGGCCTCCAGGTGGGCGAATCGCGCGCCGGTCGCGCGCGCCAGATCCGTCGCGGCGTCCCTCCAGCGCCGCGCGGAGAACGTCGCATCGAGGATCACGCCCCGCCCGGACGCGAGCACCCGCTCGGCGCGCCCGAGGATCGCCCGGTAATTGCGATCGATCGCCTCGGTGGTGTACAGGCGCGCGTCGCCCTGGTCCGTGGGCGCCAGTCCGGCCAGCGCCTTGCGCGTTCTATCCGAGCTGACCACGGGCGCCGCCAGCTCCTGCCCGAGGGCGGCGGCCAGCGTGCTCTTGCCGCCGCCGACCACGCCGCCGACCGCGATCAGGAACGGCGCGTCCGCGGGGATGCCCGAGAACGATCGCGCCAGCGCGAACAGGCGGCGGGCTTCCTCGCGCTTCTGGGCGCGCAGCCCGACGTCGCTGTTCGGATCCGCGGCGAGGAACGCGGCGACCTTGCCCCGCACCCAGGCGCGGTACGACAGGTAGAAGTCGACGACGCCGTAGAGCCCGAAGTCGTCGCTCGCCTCGGCCAGCCGCGCCAGGAAGCCAGCGGCCAGGTCGGGCCGGCGCGCCGCCTCCAGCTCCATCGCCAGGAACGCCGCCTCGCCCGCCACGTCGCCGCAGCGGAATCGATCGTTGAACTCGATGCAGTCGATGACGACGATCCCGTCTGGCGGCGGAAGGAAATAGACGTGCTCCAGCCGGAGATCGCCGTGGCCGTCACGGATGCGACCTTCGTCGACGCGCGCGTTGAATCGATCGCCGCGCGACGCGAGGACGTCGAGCTGGAAGGCACGCACGTCGTCGAAGCTGGCGCGTTCGACGAGGTCGCCCATGAAGGGTGCAACCTGGGCGAAGTTTTCGTCGACGTTGCGGCGCAGGAGATCGGGCGCGCCGAGGTCGGGCCTCGGGCGCGCGCCGACCCAGAACGCCGCCAGTTTCTCGGCCAGCCCGGCCAGCCGCTCGGGACGCAGCAGCCCGCGCTGCAAGAGCGCGGCTGCGCTGGCCTGATCCGGCAACCGTCGCATGTGCACGGCCCAGTCGACGATCGCACCCGAGCCGCCGATCACCGGGCCCTCGGGCGAGGCGCGGACCGGCTCGACGCCGAGGTAGATCCCGGGCGCCAGGCGGCGGTTCAACCTCACCTCGTCCTCGCAGGCGCGGCGGCGCGCCTCCACCGTCCGGAAGTCGAGGAATCCCAAATCGACCGGCCGCTTCACCTTCCAGACGTCGCCGTCCGTCAGATAGACCCAGGACGCGTGCGTCGTGCGCAGGTCCATCCCCCCGCCCCCGTCGTCTCGCGGCGCTTGCGGTCGCAGCCGGATCACGGTTCCAGCACCCCCTGATTCCAAGGATGGGGACTCTCGAGGCGCAAGCCCACCTGCAACGCGAGCCCGGCCATGAAACCGCCGACGTCGTACGTCGTGGGCGCGTAACCCATGCCCAGGCCTTCGACGCTGGTGACCGTGGCCCGGCCGAGATCGTAACGGGCGAACAGCCAGGTCCCGAGCTCGACGAAACCGTGCGCCGGGACCGTCCGCGCCGAGCCCATGCGGATCCCGACGAACGGAAGCCACGGATCAGGTCCGACCTGACGCGCCAGCGGGTCGCCGCTGACGCCGGAGAAACGCCGGCCGCCAGCCTCGCCGAGCACCTCGAAGCGATCGCGTCCGATCTGCTGCTGGTAGCCGAGCACCGCGCTGACCGAGAGGCGCCCGACACCCACCCGGCTCGGCCTCGTGTCGACGGCGCCGCCGATCGCGACGCGCTCGATGTTGCCGACGCCGCTCAGACCCGCGACCAGCGCTTCGAGGTCGACCGGCTGGCCGTCGCGAACCGTGACGCTTCGATCCAGCGCACCGCCCGCCCAGGCCGAAAGCGAGATGCCTCTGTCCGCCGGCTCGGCGGCCCGCGCCACGCCGGACAGGGCGGCGATGGCAATGACGGCAGCAGCTTCCCCCAGCAGCCGTCGTTGCGGACCACGAGCCGGGGACATCGGCCCCCTCCTTTCTTCAAACTGAATCTATGCGGCGCGCGGAAGCGCGGGCTCCGCGTCGATCGGCGGAACGCTTCACCGGTGCGCCGACGACCTCGACGCGCGGCGGATCGCTGAACGGTCCGATCATGTGCACGAAGGTGGTCACGCCCCAGGAGACGGTCAGCACCTTCTCCAGCATGGTCGAATCGAAGATGAACGGCACCAGCGCGACCCAGGCTCCCACCACCGCCACGCCGATCCGGGCGCGGTTGTCCGACAGCGCCGCGAACGACAGCAGCGTCGCGATGACGCCGGCGACGATCGCGTTGACCATGTGAAATCCACTGAGCGGAAGGATCCCGGCCGCCATCACCAGCCAGGCGCTGATCACAATCGACACAGAGCGTGAGAGCATCTCGAACCTCCTGTCGCTGGACACAGCAAGTTCGATTCCAGGCCGTGCCGCCGCGGGATCTGGGTCGCGAAACGCGAAACGCCTGCGTCGGCGCGGGCGAAGGGCGCGCAACGTGCGCGATTCGGATGCAGCCCCTCTCCCCGACCCTCTCCCCGCTTCGCGGGGCGAGGGGGAAGGAGAAACTACGGCTTGGAAGGCGGAAGGACGTCGACGTTCTTGCCGGTCTGAGCGGGCTGCTGCCGCGCCTTGGCTTCGTCCTGCAGCCGCTTCCGCTCGCGCGCCGCCTCGATGCCCCAGCGTTCGTCGTCCTGTTCGAGCTGCAGCTCGTGCGCGGCGCCGGCGCGCTGCGCCGCCACCTTCTCCGGCGCCGAATTCTTGTCCCGCGGCGTCGTGGCGGCCGGCTTTGGCGCACTGGCGCAAGACGCGGTCATCAGGAACGCCCCCACCAGCACCCACAATCGAGACATCCGATTCGGGGCCATCTTCACCTCCTCAGATCAGCGCCAGCGTATCCGCAATCATCTCGGAGCGCGCGACAAACAGATGAGAGTTGGGCAACAGGCGCGATTGCTCGAGCCCGAGATCGGTGAGCGCCCGGCTGATCACGCGGCGCTCCAGATCGTTCAGCTCCGGTTCGGCGGCCCCGACCTCCTGCCGCAGCAGACCGACCACCTTCTCCATCGTGAAGTGCAGGCCGGGCACGGTCGCGGTGTCGAGATCACCGAGCAACTGTCTGACGACGCCCAGCCGCCACGCGCGCGCATGAACCTCGGGACCGAACGGCTCCGCTTGTAGGATCATCATTCCGAAAGCTCGGTTCACGAAGCGTGCCACGCAAGGCCCTTTGGCATGTCGCGTAGGCGCAGCTCGAGCGAACGGCAGAATCTGCGCCGGTCCCGCGGCCAGGCGCAAGGGCTGCGCCGCGAACCGCCGCGCCCGCGCCGTTTCCGATGGCACACCGCTCGCAGAAACCAATTGGAAAGGAGCGGCGACGATGAACATCGATGAAAGCTATGCGCGCACGCTCGAACGTCTTCCGACAATGTCCGCGGCCGAGCAGGCGGCACTGGCGGCACGTTACGCACGCACGCGCAATCCGCGCGACGCCGAGCGGCTGGTGCTGGGGAACCTGAGGCTGGTCGTCAAGATCGCGCGCGAGCTCGGCCCGTACCGCGCCGACCTGATGGACCTGATCCAGGAGGGGAACGCCGGGCTGACCTGCGCAGTGAAGCGCTTCGATCCCGGTCGCGGCGTGAAACTGACGACCTACGCGGTCTGGTGGATCCGCGCCTTCATCATGAGGCACCTGATGGCGACCAGCCGGATGGTCAGCTTCGCGTCGACGCGTGAAGGCCGGCGTCGCTTCTTCCTCCGCGACCTGCCGGGCCCCGACCGTTCGCTCGACGCGCGCGGCTCCAAGGACGACGAAGGCGGGTCGGCTCCGGGACGGGCGCTGCTCGACGTCCTCGCCGACGACGAGGACGACCGGCCCGACGTCCGCTGCGAGGAGAACGAATACCGGGCGCGGTTGCAGCGGGCGGTCGACGGCTTTCGACCGACGCTGGACAAACGCGGCCGCGGCATCCTGGAGATGCGCCTGCTGCGCGACGAACCCGCGCTGCTCAAGGACGTCGGCAAGCGTTTCGCGATCAGCGGTGAGCGCGTCCGACAGCTCGAGACGCGCGTTCGCAACGATCTGCGCAGGCACGTCGCCGGCGCGCTCGGCGAGCCTGAACGCGCGGTGGCGTGACGGAACGGTTCGGGAAGGAGGTCAACATGTCGAGCACGATGCAGGCTGCGGTCTTCCAGGGAAAAGGAAAGATCGGAATTCGCGAGGTGCCCCGCCCCGTGCCGGGCGTCGGCGAAGCGCTGATCCGGGTGACGCTGACGACGATCTGTGGAACGGACGTCCACATCTTGAAAGGCGAATACCCGGTCAAGCAGGGCCTGATCGTCGGCCACGAGCCGATCGGCGTCGTCGAGGCGCTGGGTCCGGGCGTGACCGGCTACGCGCCCGGCGATCGTGTGATCGCCGGCGCGATCACGCCGTGCGGTCAATGCCGCGCCTGCCTGTCGGGCGATCACTCGCAGTGCGGGCGCGAGGGAGGGTACCAGGCGGCTGGCGGCTGGCGGTTCGGCAACACCATCAACGGCTGCCAGGCGGAATACGTGCTGGTCCCGAACGCGCAGGCGAACCTGGCGCCGGTCCCGGCCGGACTGGCCGACGAAGACGTGCTGCTCTGCCCCGACATCATGTCGACGGGGTTCTCGGCCGCCGAGCGGGGCGGCGTGCGCGTGGGCGACACGGTGGCCGTGTTCGCGCAGGGCCCGATCGGCCTCTGCGCCACGGCGGGCGCGCGTCTCTGCGGCGCGTCGCTGGTGATCGGCGTCGACGGCGTCCCCAACCGCCTGGAGTTCGCGCGGCGGATGGGCGCGGACGTGGTGCTCGATTACCGACAGCAGGACGTGCTCGCCGAGATCAAGCGGCTCACCGGCGGCGGCGTCGACGTCGCCATCGAGGCGCTGGGGACGCAGGCGACGTTCGAGAACGCGCTGCGCGCCGTGCGCCCGGGCGGCACGGTGTCGAGCCTCGGCGTCTACTCCGGACACCTGACCGTCCCGCTCGACGCGTTCGCGGCGGGCCTGGGTGATCACACGATCGTCACGTCGCTCTGTCCGGGCGGCAAGGAACGGATGCGACGGCTCATGAACGTCGTCGCCGCGAAGCGCTTCCCCTTCCGCGAGCTCGTCACCCACCCGTTCCGGCTGGCTGACATCGAGTCCGCCTACGACCTGTTCTCGCATCAGCGGGATGGGGTCATGAAGGTCGCGATCAAGCCATGACCGCCGGCGCCGCGACCGGCATCGTCTGCGCAACCGACCTCTCCGCCGAGTCCGAAGCGGTGGTCGATGTCGCCGCGGCGCTCGCCCGCCGGCTGCGCGCGCGGCTGGACCTGTTCCACGTCGTCCACGTTCCGCCGGCGCTGCCGCCCGATCTGTTCGACAAGTCGCTGATCGCCGATCTGCGCGTGGTCGCGGAGACGAAGATCGAGGCCCAGGCGGCGGAGCTGCGCGCCGCCGGCATCGAAACGACCACGTCCATCCGGCTCGGGTTCATCGACGATTCGATCGCGCATCACGCCAGCCAGCGCAACGCCGAGCTGCTGGTGATGGGGACGCACGCCCGCACCGGTGCGGCGCGGCTGTTTCTCGGCAGCGTCGCAGAGCGGACGATCCGTTCCGCCCCCTGCCCCACCCTGGTCGTTCCGGCCAACGCGCTCAGCCGCCTCGCCCGCGGCAAGCCGTTCTCGGGGCCGCTGCGGGTGACCGCGGGCATCGACCTGTCGCTCGCGAGCGACAGCGCGCTCGCCTGGTTGAAGGCGTTCGGCCAGCGCCTGGCCTGCGATCTGCGCTTCGTCCATCTCTACTGGCCGCCGCGAGAGCACGAGCTGCTCGGCTTCGGCCCGTCGGTCGCGTTCGAGGACGAGCCCGAGGTGGTCGAGGTCCTCTCCCGCGGGCTGCGCGCCCATTTGCTCGCCGAGCTGGGGCGCGACGATCTGCCCCTGCGCGTCCGCCCGATGTGGGGCGACGAGGAGAACCCGCTCGCCTGGGAGGCGGAAACGGACGACGCCGATCTGCTCGTGGTCGGCACCAGCCGGGGCCGGTCGTCGACGGCGATCGCCACCGTGCGCGGCGCGCGGGTTCCGGTCCTGTGCGTTCCGGCCCGGGCGGCCGCGCCGGCGCGCGCCAGCCTGCCGCCGATCCGGACGGTGCTGGTGACGACCGACTTCTCGAAGATCGGCGACGCGGCGATCCCCGAGGCGTACCGCCTGCTCGCGCGCGGCGGCGGCGAGGTGGTGCTGGCGAACATCGTCGAAGGCGGCCCGATCGTCGATCCCGCGCAGCAGACGGAGGTGGAGGCGAACCTGCGCGAGCGGGTTCCCCCGCGCGTCGACAGCCAGGCCATCCGGACGCGCACGTTCGTCACGGGCGGCCCTTCGCCGGGTGAGGCGATCGTCAAGGCGATCCGGCGCTTCAATCCCGACGTGGTCGTGATGGCCTCGCACGGCCGCTCGGGCGTCTCGCGCGGCATCCACGGCTCTGTCACGGAGCACGTTGCCCGCCAGTCGCCGAAGCCGCTGCTGGTCGTCCCCGCGCGCGCCGCGTGAACCGAGGCGGCGCCAGCGCGCCCTCAGCGGAGGAATGCTGACGCGACCCGGCCGACCAGATAGGCCGCTCCGCCCGCCAGCGCGCCGACCGCCAGCATTTCCATCGCGCTGCGCGCGGCCGTCTTCTCGACGAAGCGCGCGCGCACGATCCCGGCCGCCAAGAGCGCGGCCGCTGCGAGCAGGGCCGCTACCGGGAAGACGCGCGCGCCGCTGAACGCCGACACAACGAAGGCCAGGAGCGGCGCCGAGCCGACGACGATGAACGCCGCGACCGTCACCAGCCCGTGACGCCAGGGCGCCTCCGCGGCCACCGAACCGCGGGCCTGCTCGATCTCCGAACGCATGCCGAGGTAGTTGCTCGCCCCCATCGAGATCCCGTCGCCGAGCAGGTTCGCCAGCCCGAGGATCAGGCCGACGCGCATGCTCAATGTCGCGCCCTCGGCGCCGGCCAGGACGGCCATCGTCGTGATCACGCCGTCGAGCGCGCCGTACACCATGTCGCGCAGGTAGTGGCCGAAGCCGGTCGCAGGCCGGGTCATCGGAATCGCCTTGCCACCTTCGCGAGCTCGAGCGCCGACACGGGCACCAGGCCGAGCAGCAGCGGAAGCACCCGATCCACCAGCGATAGATCGGGAAGCTGGAACAGCCGGAGCAGCCACGGGATCTCGTGCAGTCCCAGCTGGAACACGAGCGACAGGACCACGACCGCCACCAGGCGCAGGTTCGTGAAGACGCCGACCTGTCCGAACAGGCGCGTCGGACTGCGCGCCGCGAAGGCGCGGAGGAGCTCGCTGACAACCAGCGTGTCGAACGCGAGCGCCCGCGCCACGCCGATGTCCTCGTTCCGTAACGCCCAGACGTACACGCCGAGCACGACCGCGGCCTCGAGCGCGCCCGTCGCGGCGACGCGCCGCCACTCCGGGCGGCCGAGCATCGGTTCGGTCGGGGCGCGGGGCGGCCGGCGAAGGGCGTCCGGATCGGGCGGGTCCATCACCAGCGCCAGCGCGGGCAGCCCGTCGGTGACGAGGTTGATCCAGAGCAGGTGCAGCGGCAGCAGCGGCAGCGGCAGGCCCGCGACCGCCGTCGCCAGCATGACCGCCAGCTCGGCGCCGTTTCCGGTCAGCAGGTAGACCAGCGTCTTCCGGATGTTGTCGAAGATCCCCCGCCCCTCCCGCACCGCCGCGACGATGCTGGCGAAGTTGTCGTCCGCCAGCACCATATCCGACGCCTCGCGGGTCACCTCCGTCCCCGTCTTCCCCGTCGCGATGCCGATGTGCGCCTCCCGCAGCGCGGGCGCGTCGTTGACGCCGTCGCCGGTCATCGCGACGACCTCGCCCCGCCGCTTCCACTCCCTGACGATCGCGAGCTTCTGTTCGGGCGTCGCGCGCGCGTGCACGCGCTCCGCCGGATCTTCGCCTTCCTGAATGATGCCGAGCTCGCGCGCGATCGCGTGGGCGGTCACCGGGTGGTCGCCCGTGATCATGACGGTGCGGATGCCGGCGGCGCGCGCCGCCGCGACCGCCTCGATCGCCTCGGTCCGGGGCGGGTCGGCGATCGCGCAGAGACCGAGGAAGCGCAGATCCCGCTCCTCGCGGCCGCTGCCGACGGCAACGCCGAGGACGCGCAAACCGCGCCGCGCCATCTCGGCGTTCGCGTCCGCGGCGCCCGCGGTGCCGGCGTGGCAGAGCGGCAGGACCACCTCGGGTGCGCCCTTCACGTACAGGACGCCGTCGGCGCGGCCGATCGACATCCGCTTGCGCTCGCTGTCGAACGGCGTCACGTGCCGGCGCGGCCGCTCACGCTCGATCTCCGCGCGATCGATCCCGCGCTCGGCGGCGGCGGCCAGCAGCGCGATCTCCGTCGGATCGCCGACGCCCGTGCGCCGATCCGCGCCCAGCTCCGCGTCGCAACAGGCGGCGGCCGCGGCCAGCAGGGCGTGGTGGTCCTCGCCCCACAGCTCGCGCACCGTCATCACGCCCGTCGTCAGCGTGCCGGTCTTGTCGGTGCAGATCACCGTCGCGCTCCCCAGCGTCTCGACGGCGGGCAGCCGTCGAATGAGAACGTTCCGGTCCGACATGCGCTGGACGCCGATCGCCAGCGCGATGGTGACGATCGCGGGCAACCCCTCGGGCACCGCCGCGACCGCCAGCGACACCGCGGACATGAACACCTCCAGCACCGCCCGCCCCCGCGCCAGCCCGACGACCGCGGTCACGACGACGATCGCCAGACACATCACCAGCAGCGTCCGGCCGACGCGGGCCAGCCGGACCTGCAGCGGCGTCGCGGTCTCCTCGGCGGCCGCCAGCAGGCTGGCGACCTTGCCGAGCTCGGTCGCCATCCCGGTCGCCGTCACGACCGCCGTCCCCGTGCCGGTCGCCACCGCTGTCGCGAGAAAAACCGTGTCGTGCCGCTCGGCCAGCGGCGCGCCCGCGGCCGCCGGGCTGGCGTCCTTGCGGACGGGCGCGCTCTCGCCGGTCAGCGGGGCCTCGCTGGTCGCGAGGTTGTGGGCCTCGAGCAGACGGGCGTCGGCCGCGACGATGTCGCCGGCCTCCAGCAGCAGCAGATCACCGGGCACGACCTCGGCCGCCGGCACGATCGCCTGCCGCCCGTCGCGAAGCACGCGCGCGCGCGGCGCGGTCAGCGTGCGCAGCGCCTCGAGGGCGTTCTCTGCCCGATGTTCCTGGAAGAAGCCGACCAGGGCGTTGACGGCGACGATCACGGCGATCGCGATCGCGTCCGCCAGCTCGCCCAGCGCCGCCGAAACGATCGCCGCGGCCAGCAGCAGCCAGATCAGCGGGCTTCCGAACTGGCCCAGCAGCATCCGCGCGCGCGACGGCCGGGGCGCGCGCCGGATCTCGTTGGCTCCGACGGCCGCCAGCCGCCGTCCCGCCTCAGCGACGGTCAGCCCGGCCGGCGCGTCGCCCATCCCGACCATCTGTGGGTTCGCCACCGCGCACACGCAAGAGATCGAAGCAGCCGGAATGCCACCCGCCGCGGCGGGCGACCGCCCGGGCTGCACTGGGCGCGACGCAAGAATTGCGACCCCAGCGGGCCGAGGCGCAGGTTCTTCGCGGTCGAAGTCCCGAATCGCGGCGGGCCCGGCGCGCCGCGCTGGCATGCCTCTCGCTGGATTGTCCCGGGTGACCCCTGCGCGTACGGTGCTGCCCCGATCGGCCGACGGCGGTCTACCGCTCCGTCGCCGCGTCCTGCTGGTCGCCGTCGTCCCGTTCGCGCTCGTCTCGCTGGGCGCCCTCGGCTACCACCTGATCGAGGGCTGGTCCCTGTTCGACGCGCTCTACATGGCGGTCACGACGCTGACCACCATTGGTTACGGGGAGGTGCACCCGCTCACGGCCGCGGGCCGCGCCTTCACCATGGTCCTCGCCCTCGGGGGGATCTTCACCATCTTCTTCACGACCGCCGAATTCCTCCGCGCCGTCATCAGCGGCGAGCTGTCGTCGCACCTCGGGAGACATCGAATGGAAAAGAAGATCGCCCACCCTGAGCAACCACGTCATCGTCTGCGGCTACGGACGCGTCGGGCAGCAGGTCTGTCAGGAATTCGCGGCCGCCGGCGTCCCGTTCGTCATCATCGACAGCGACGCCCAGCGCCTCGCCGACTTCGCGGTGCCGGTGGGTCACCCGCTGGTCGGGGACGCCACGGAGGACACCGTCCTGCGCGAGGCAGGCATCGAGCGCGCCCGCGCCGTCGTCGTCGTCGTCGCCTCCGACGCCGACAACGTCTTCATCACCATGAGCGCCCGCCTGCTGGCCGAGCGCGTTCCGATCGTCGCGCGGGCAGAGGACGCCGCGTCGATCCCGAAGCTGGTGCGCGCCGGGGCGAGCCGCGTCGTGTCGCCGCACGTCCTGGGCGGCGGGCGCGTGGCCCAGGCCGTGCTCCGGCCCGCGGTGCTGGACTTCATCGAGGTGGCGACGCGCAGCGAGCACCTGGATCTGCAGATCGAGGAAGTGCCCGTGGCCGCCGGCAGCGGCCTCGACGGTCGCACCATCGAGGTGACCGGCGTGCGCGCCGACATCGGCCTGATCCTGGTGGCGGTCAAGAAGAAGAACGGGCACATGCTCTTCAACCCGCCCGACAGCGCGGCGCTGGCGGCCGGCGACACCCTGATCGTCCTCGGCAAGCGACAGCAGCTCGATCGCGCCGACCGGCTGGCCCGGAACGCCCACGCCTGATCGCGTCCACGCGCTAGGGGTTTGCCGGACGGTAATCGGCGTGACAGCGAACGCAGCCCTCCGACAGGTGTCCGTACTCGGCCGCGACGCGGTACGGGTCGTGCGCCCGCGCCGCGTCCGCGAGAGCCCGCGCCCGCGCCCGCAGCTCGTCCTGGCGCACGAAGAACTTCTCGGGCAACGACGCATTCAGCTCCGTCGCGTCGCGCGTGATCGGCCGGCTCAGGTTCACGTCCGCCGCGATCGCGTCACCTCTCGAGGCGATGCGGTCGTAGTCGAGGATCATGATCGCAGAGACCAGATCGCCCATGTCGCGCGCGTGCGACGCCATCCGCGTCTTCAGGATGGTGCGCGCGGCCGGCGAGAGCGGTTCGGGCGGCCCGGCCCGTTCGGGCGCCGCGATCGCCTGCGCGAGCTGCGCCTGCTGGGGAGGTTGGTTCGTGGTCGCCTCGTTGCTGGCGCAGGCCGACGTCAGGACGCCAGCGCAAAGAACGAGCACGGCGAGGCGGTGTCGATCGAGGAAATGCATGCTTCGAGGCAGAGCAAGGCCTGGGCCAACCCTTTCCGTCGCCGAGCCACCAGGTAAGATCGTCCGATGACCGCGCCGACCGGCCCCATCCTCGTCGCCGGGGCGAGCGGCGTGGTCGGCCGGCGTCTGGTGCCGCTCCTGCGCGGGCGCGGATACGATGTCGCGGGCACGACGAGATCCCGGGCGCGGGCGGTCGAGGTGGAGCGTCTCGGAGCGACGCCGGTCGTGGTCGACGTCCTCGATCCCGACGCGCTCGCGCGCGCCGTGGCCGCCGTCGCGCCGCGCATGATCATCCATCAGCTGACCGATCTGTCGGGCGGATTCGGGCGCGACCAGATCGGCGAGACGCTGGCGCGCAACGCCCGCCTGCGCGCGGACGGGACGCGCAACCTGGCGGCGGCGGCGCGCGCGGCCGGCGTGCGCCGGATCGTCGCCCAGAGCATCGCCTGGGTCTACGCACCCGGGCCCGAGCCGCACACAGAAGACGACGCGATCGATCTCGCCACCGGCGGGACGCGGGCGGTCACCATCCAGGGGGTCGTCGCGCTGGAGCGCGCGGTGCTGGCGACGCCGCCCGTCGAGGGGATCGTGCTCCGTTACGGCTGGTTCTACGGCCCGGGGACGCGGGAGACGCCGGCCGACAGCCCCGGCGTGCACGTCGACGCGGCGGCGCTGGCCGCGGCGCTGGCGATCGATCGCGGCGCGCCGGGCATCTACAACGTGGCCGACGCCAGCCCTCGCATCGCCATCGAAAAGGCGCGCCGGGAGCTCGGCTGGGATCCCGCTTTCCGTCAGTCCTGACGGCTACCGGCGGGTCTCGCGATCGACGCGCGACACGAAGCGGAGCAGGAACAGCGAGCCTGCGAATATCACGCCCGACGCGATCGCGGCCGGCAGAGCCGCGTCTGCGCGGCCGGCCAGCGCGGACTCGAGCGCGGCGCTGACCAGCCACATCTGCACGATGACCAGCACCGTGATCAGCGCGTTGGCGCCGTTGATGGCGGTCAAACCCTTGCGCTGTGCGGATCGGTCCATGGTCAGCGATCCCCGTCGGTCTCGACCGCGAGCGCGAACAATTCGTCGTCGCGGCGCTCGAGGCGAATCCTCGCCAGCGGCCGGGGCGGCGGACCTTGCAGCACGGCGCCCGTCGTCGCCGAGAAGTAGCCCAGGTGACAGGGGCATTCGAGGCGATCGCGCTCGCGCGAGTAGACGACCGCGCACGACAGGTGCGTGCACTTCTGCTCGAACGCGACGTAATCGTCGACCCCGCGCCGGATCAGCAAGCACGGTTCGTTCGGTCCCGGAAAAGAGAAGGTCTTCACCTCTCCGACCGCAATCTCGCCCAGTCGCGCGATCGGCACCGCCAGCACCGACGCAGCCCGGTGCATCCGCGACCGCAGCCAGATCCAGACGTTGCCCGCGAACATCGCGGCGCTGGTCAGCACCAGGAAGCGGCCGAACTGGCGGCGCGCCACGTAGCGTTCGTCTTCGTCCCGGAAGGAGATCTCCTCGCGCCACAGGGGCAGGTCGGAGCGATCCGGATCGCCGGTGCCCGTCTTCATCAGCGCGCCTCCCACATGTAATCGACCACGTCGACCACCAGCCCGTCGGCGTCCGGCGGCAGCATCATGAACACCTTGGTCCTCACCTCCTGGGCGCCGAAGCGAAACACGTTCGTGGGGACGTCGCGGCGCTCGGACGCGATCACGTCCGGATCGACGAACGCGAGCGCCTGGCTGGGGCAGACCGTCGCGCACATCGGCCGCTTGCCCGCGGACGTGCGGTCGTAGCACATGTCGCATTTCATCATCTGCTCGAACGCCACCAGCATCTTGGGGACCCCGAACGGGCACGCCAGCACGCAGTTCGAACAGGCGATGCAGCGCGGTTTCAGCGACGTCTGCACCACCCCCTCATCGTTTTGCTTGATGGCGTCCGCCGGGCAGACCTGCGCGCAGGTCGGGTTCTCGCAATGCATGCAGACCATCGGCGTCGTCGCGATCGACTGCGCCCGATCGATGCTGTCGACGTGGATCATCGGCACGCCCCGGTGCGTCTCGCATTCGGCGCAGGCGTTCTCGCAGGATCGGCAGCCGATGCAGCGCGACGGGTCGACGAAGAAGGCGAGCCCGCTCATGTCCGCCGACCTCCGGCGGCTCCCGCGCCGTTCCCGTCCGGAACCACCGGAAGGCGGCGGATCGGCGGCTCCGGCGGTGCCCAGGCGGGCGGGCCGGCGGCGCGCGCCACCCGCGCCGCCGAGACCTTGTACTCGGGGATCTTGCTGCGCGGATCGATGGTCCGGTGGGTCAGGCGATTCACGCTGCGAGCGCCCGCCCAGTGGTACGGGATGAACACAGTGTCGGGCCGGATCGTCCGCACCACCTGCGCGCGCGCCGTCATCGTCGCGCGCCGGGTCGTCACGTCGACCCAGTCGCCGTCGGCGATCCCGTGCTCCGCCGCCAGCCGCGGGTGGATCTCCACGCGCGGCTCCGGATACTGATCGACCAGCGGGCCGATCCGCCGGGTCTGCGTGCCCGACAGGTACTGGCTGACGACCCGCCCCGTCGTCAGGTAGATCGGGAACTCGTCCGACACGGGATCGCCGCCCGGTCGATCGACGACCGCGACGAACCGGGCCTTGCCGTCCGCGTGGAAGAAGCGGCCGCCCTCGAACAGGCGCGGCGTACCCGGGTGGGTCTCCGACGGGCACGGCCAGAACACGCCCAGCTCGCGGTCGATCCGCTCGTAGGTGATGCCGGCATAGTCGGCGATCCCGCCCCGCGACGCCTCCCGCAGCTCGTCGAAGATGTCGCGCGGCGCCTGGTAGCTGAACTTCTCGGCGTGGCCGAGGCGCGCGGCGAGATCGCAGATGATCTGCCACTCGCGGCGCGCGCTTCCCGGCGGCGGCACCGCCTCCTGAATGTGAATCACCCGGCCCTCGGCGCTGCAGGTGACCCCTTCGTCCTCCTCCTGCAGGCTGCCGGCCAGCACGACGTCGGCGTGGTGCGCGGTCTCGGACAGGAAGAAATCCACGACCGCGAAGAATTCCAGCTTTGACAGCGCCTGGCGTGTGAACTCGGCGTCGGGCAGCGACACCACCGGATTGAAGCAGGCCGACACCAGCGCCTTGATCTCGCCGCGGTGGATCGCCTCCATGATCTCGACGGCGCTGTAACCGGCCCCGGGAATGTCGTTCGGCTGAACGCCCCAGACGCGAGCGACGTGCTCGCGCGCGGCCGGATCGGAGATCGACCGCTGCCCGGGGAGCTGATCGCACTTCTGGCCGTGCTCGCGCCCGCCCTGCCCGTTGCCCTGCCCGGTGATCATCATGCAGCCGGCGCCCTCACGGCCGATCTGACCGGTCGCGAGCGCCAGGTTGATCACCGCCAGGCAGTTCTCGACCCCCTTCGAGTGATGTTCGATGCCGCGGGCGTGCATCGCGATCGCGCGCTCCGCTTCGGCAAACCAGCGCGCCGCTTTTTCGATCGCATCGGGCGGCACGCCGGTGATCTCCGCCGTCCGCGCCGGATCGTAGGCCGCGACCGACGCCGCGACGGCGTCGAACCCGACCGTGTGCGCGTCGATGAAGGCGCGATCCTCCAGCCCGTCGCGCAAGACGACGTGGAGCATGCCCATCAGCAGCGCCGCATCGGTCCCCGGCCGGACCGGCAGATAGAGATCAGCGTTGCGGGTGATGGGGGTCATCCGCGGATCCGCCACGATCAGCTTCCCGCCCGCGTCCCGGCAGCGCCAGATGTAGTCGGTGGTGATCGGCGCGCACTCGCCGATGTTGGCGCCCAGGACCATCACGACCTCGGCGCGCGGGATGTCGCTCCAGGGATTGGGCGAACGATCGACACCGAACGCCAGCTTGTACGCCGTCCCGGCCGACACCATGCACAGCCGCCCGTTGTAGTCGATGTGACGCGTGCCGATGGCGACGCGCGCCAGCTTGCCCATCAGATAGGCCTTCTCCGTCGTCAACGAGGCGCCGCCGTAAACGGCGACGGCGTCCTTGCCGTGCCGCTCCTGGATCTCGCGGATGCGGCGGGCGGTCAGCGACATCGCCTCGTCCCAGGTCGCCTCCCGAAAGCCCGAGGGCGCGCGGAGCAGCGGCGCCAGCAGGCGATCCGGATGGCTGCCCTGCAGGTAGCGGCGCACGCCCTTCGGGCAGAGCATGCCGCGGTTGAATGGAAACTCCTCCCACGGTTCGAACCCAACGACCTTGTCGTGCTGAACCTTCAGCTGAATGCCGCATTGCTGGCCGCAAAAGCAGCAGTGCGTCTTGACCAGCCGGTCGACGGGCGCGCGCGAGGGGCCGCGCCATCCGCCGGGCGGCTCGTAGGCGAGGTGCGGTCCGTACCGGGCGCGCAGCTCGTCGGGTGAGAGGGGCGGCTCGCTCATGGGGCTTGACCCCGCAGGCGCAACTGGGCGCTGGCGATGCTCTTTCGCTTGCACGGCGGACATAGCCCCTGCCAGTGACCGGCCGGACCGGGGACGCTGTAGTCGAACCCGAGCTCGCCGAGCACACCGCGCAGATCGTCGATCTGCATCTGGGAAGCGTAAGGCTCGCGGCAGCGCGCGCAGACCGCAGCGGCGCCGCGCGCGCCCGCCGCTTGATAGAGCTTCACCCCCACCTGCGCGGGACGCTGCACGATGTGGAAGAACTTGCCGAACGGAAGATAGAGCAGCGTCCCGATCACGGTGATCGCGTGGACCATCGCCAGGAAGGAGTAGAGGCTTCCGCGCAGCCACTGCGTCGATATCGTCAGCGCCAGCCCCGTGACCGACACCGCGAACAGCAAGATGAGCGGCAGGAAGTCCCGATCGAACGCCTGCTGGGCCAGCGCGCCGCGATCACGAAGGCGGCGCGCGAGGGCCAGCGCGATTCCGGCCAGGACCAGCACGGCCGCGACGTCCAGCGCATGGAACGTCAACCAGGCCACCGGCGTCCCCAGGCGGAACGAGCCGGCCTCGAACCCGAAAATGAAAGCGACATAGTTCCGCTGATCGAGCGGATCGGTGCGGAAGTGCACCCACCCGAACACCAGCGGAAACGTCACGGCGGCCGCGAGCACGCAGCCGGTGAAGATGAATTGGTGCGTCCACCAGCGCAGGCGCGACCGCCGCCGGATGAATGTCTGCGCGAGCAGGTGCGTGATGACCACGCCCGCGGCGCGCGCGAGCAGCGCGAACGGTGACTGTTCGCGAAACAGCCGCCAGCTCCGCCGCCACAGCCGACGCGTCGGCGGTTTCTGGATCCAGACCGCGTAGTGATAGAGGGCGCCCCAGAACGCGAACACGACCGCGAACGTGTACACGACCAGAGCCGCGTCGAAGTTGGTCAGGTTGCGCGATCCGACGACGATCGCGGCCACCAGCAACGCCGCGGCGAAGGTGGCGGTGGCGCCCGCGCGCAGCTGATCCAGGCGCCGGCGGCCGACGTGCGGGATCAGCGATTCTTCCGCGAGCTGACCGGCCAGGAACATCCGGTCGTTCACCAGGGCGAGCACGAGCGCGAACGCGGCCAGCAACAAGAATCCCGGCCAGACGATGCCCATGCGCTCCCGCAGCACGCCGAGCACGAGCGGCGGGAAGAAGCCGCCCAGGCCGCCCATCGCTCCCACCAGGCCGGTGACGGTGCCGGTGTTGTGCGGGAAGTGCTGGGGCACCAGCTTGAACACCGCGCCGTTGCCGAATCCCATCAGCGTCGCGCAGCCCAGCGCGCCGACCGTGAAGGGGATCATCGCCTCCCAGGTCATCAGCAGCGTGAAGGGGATGATCCCGAGGAACACGGTCCGCAGCACCCGGGCGCCGCCGATGTTGTCGGCCAGGATGCCACCGAGCGGCCGGCAGAGCGTCGCGAGCGCGACGAATCCGGCCGCCCGCAAGCCCGCGTTTGCGGGCGAAAGATGAAAGGTGTCGCGCAGCAGGGTCGGCAGGTAGACCGAGAACGCGACGAACCCGCCGAATGTCAGAAAGTAGAAGAACGAGAGCGCCCAGGCCTTTCGCTCGTGGCGCAGCACGGCCCCCAGTGACGTCGCGGGGGCTCCGGCGGGCGCGGCGCGTTTCGGCGCGTCGCGGGCCAGAAGCGCGAACACGATCCCCCACGCGACCAGCACCAGCGCGGTTCCCCGGAACACGGACGCCCAGCCGAGCCGCGCACCGACGGTGGGGCCCAGGATGACCGCGGCGGACTGCCCGAGCGTCCCGAGGCCATAGATTCCCAGTGCGCCGCCCTGCCGTGCCGTGGGCGCCCAGCGCGCGACGTAGCTGACGCCGACCGCGAAGGAGGCGCCGGCCAGCCCGAGCACGAACGCGAAGCCGAGCAGGACGTGGAACGTGGACGCGGTCGGCAGCAGCCAGATCGGAACGGCGACCGCCAGCATCAACACGGCGAACACACGCCGGCCGCCGAATCGATCGGCCGCGATGCCGAGCGGCAGCCGCGCGAGGGCCCCGAGCAGCACCGGCTCTGCGATCAGCAATGCGACCTGCGCCGCGCCCAGGTGGAAGAGCGACCTCAGCTGAGATGCGAGACCGCTGATCAGGCCCCAGGCGGCAAAGCAGACGAAGAACGAAACGGTCGCCAGCGCCAGATGCCACCGCCACGGGCGGCTCCCTTCGGTCGGGGCGCTCGGGGGTGGCACCGTCATGGCGCTACAAACTAACGCGCCTGCGCGACGTCGCGAAATGAATGCGGCTCCGTCGCAGGGCGCATTTTTTGCGCGTCCACTGTCGAATGCCTTCGTGGCAGGTCGCTACGGCAACCGGATGATCCCGTCGACGACGATCCAGCCCCGCTTCTTCGATCTTCGCAGAAGCCAGTAGCCGTCCTCCCACCAGCCGGACGAGCCGTACACGCGCGTGCGGTAGAGGACGATCGCGTCCCTCGACTTGTCGAAGCCGGGCCGGGATAGCGTCAAGACCTCGCGCCGCTCGCCCCTCATCGGCAGGACTTCGAAGGCGGCCTCGGGGACCTGCAGGCATCCGGATCGTTCATTGCGCGCCGTCAGATCGGCGATCATCGCCAGCTTCTGTTCGGATGGCGGCTGCTCGGCGCGCGCTCCCTCCAGCTCGAACGGCACCCCGTCCCATGCGGTCTCGCGCCGGAGGCGAAGCTCCCCGTGCTCGTACGAGCGGTGCGCGGCGGCGACCAGCACCGCGGTCTCGTCCGGCGAGAGCACAGCGGCGCCCGCCGAGCAGCCGCCGCGCGCGTAGCTCAGACCTAGCTGAACACAGCCCCCAGCGGCGACGAATCCCGCAAGAAGGAGCGTTTCGGCGCGCACCACGCGGCCGCTCAGTGCTTCGGGGCGGACCCGCCGGCCTTCTTCTGACGCGCGAGGATCTGGTCCATCTCGTCCATCGTGGCGTTCATCTCGGCGATGGCGGCGTCGAACGGCGCCGACGTCGTCATGTCGACGCCCGCGTCCTTGAGCAGGTCGATGGCGTACTTCGAGCTGCCCGACGACAGCATCTTCAGGTACGCGTCCCGCCGCGGCGTCTTGCCTGTCCCCGCTTTTTTCGCCGCCTCCGCCTCTTCGCGCACGGCGCGCGCCAGCGACGTCGAGGCGACCATGCTGGTCGCGTACTGGTAGACGTAGAAGTTGTAATAGAAATGCGGGACGTACGCCCACTCGATGGCCAGCAGATCATCGACCTGGCAGACCTTCTTGTCGTGGCCGTAATAGTCGCGCGCGATCTTCAGATACAGCGTCGAAAGGTTCTCCCCGGTCAGCGGCTCGCCGCGCTCGGCCTGCTCGTGAAATGCCAGCTCGAACTCGGCGAATTGCGTCTGCCGGAACAGCGTCGTCCGGAGGCCGTCCAGCAGCGTGCCCAGCAGGAACAGTCGGGTCGCGTCGTCCTTGGCCCGATCGAGCATGTAGTGGATCAGCAGGTTCTCGTTGAACGTCGAGGCGACCTCGGCGACGAAGATCGGATAGTCGGACGTCGGGAACGGCTGCGCCCCGTACGACAGGAACGTGTGCATCGAATGGCCCGACTCGTGGGCCAGCGTGGTCAGATCTTCGTAGCGGCCGTTGAAGTTGAGCAGCTGGTACGGGTGCACGCCGTAGACGCCGGTCGAGTACGCGCCTGATCGCTTGCCCGTCGACGGCAGGTAATCGGTCCAGTGGCTCTCGAATCCCTTGGCGAGCGCGTCCGTGTACGCCTTGCCGAGCGGCGCCAGCGCGTCCAGCGTGATGGTGCGGGCCTCGTCGGGGGCGAAGTGCAGGTCGACGCTCGCCACCAGCGGCACGTAGAGATCCTGGTAGCGGAGCGTGTCGATACCCAGCATCCGCTTGCGCAGCGCCAGATACCGGTGCAGCGTCGGCAGGCTCCGGTGCACGTCGGCGAGCAGCTGCTTGTAGACGACGGTCGGAATGTTGTCCTGGAACAGTGACGCCTCCAGGGCCGTATCGAACTTGCGCACCCGTTTCTCGAACAGGTGGGCCTTGACCGCCGCGGCCAGCGTCGCCCCCATCGTCCGCTCGTAGGTCTTCAGCGCGCCGAAGAACGCGGCGAACACCTTGTCGCGGTCGCCGCGCGCCCGCGCCTGCCGGTGCAGCGTGTAGGCGGCGGGATCCAGACGGACGGACTCACCCGTCCCCAGCTTGATGGTCGGATACGGAAGGTCGGCGTTCGAGAGCACGCCGTGGACCTCGCCGCCGGCGCGTTCGAGATCGCCCGCCTCGGCGGCCACCCGTTCCTCGGCGACGCCGAGCGTGTGCGGCTTCCGCCGCAGCGTATCCTCCAGAAACATCCGGTACGGGGCGAGCTTCTTGTCCTGCGCGATCCACTTCCGCACCTTGGCCGGATCCAGGGTCAGGATCTCCGGGCGCACCCAGGACGACGCCGCCGACATCGCCGTGGCGAGCTCCTCGGCGGCCTGCTTCATCTCGCGCGGCCGCGACGCCCGGACGTCCTCGTCGGACAGACCGCTCGCGTACACCATCAGGCGCGACAGCTCCAGCTCGGCGTCGAACATCTCCTGCAGACCGGCCCGCAGATCGTTGGCCGATTTGCCCAGCCGCCCTTTGTGCTTGGCGATCTCCGGGACGCGCTTGGCGACCGCGTCCTTCGCCTTGGTCCAGGCGGCCTCCGACGGATAGAGGTCGCCCAGGTTCCACTTGTACTTCTCGGGAACGTCGCTGCGTTCCACGGCTCCAACCGACGCTGTCATGGCGATGATCCCGAAGCAGACGAAAGCCAGCCGCGCGCGGCCAATCATGGTGAGGCCGGGCAACGTAGCGGCGGCGGGCCCCGCGGTCAACTGGCGGGGTCGGTGGGACAGCGTCCCTGGACGGCGTCGAGGACGGTCCCCACCTCGAACGGCTTGAAGAGGATGCCGTCGGAGGTCACCATCGTCGCGCGCGACGTCGTCGCCGCCGTCATGAGAACAACCGGTATGTCCGAGAGGGCGCGGTCCTTGAGCAGCTCCTGCCGGAACGTCCAGCCGTCCATGACGGGCATCATCAGGTCCAGCAGGATCACGCACGGGCGGGCGCCGGTGCCGAGGTGGCGGAGGGCGGCCTCGCCGTGCTCGACGCAGACGACGTTGTAGCCCTCGAGGCGCAACGCATCGCCCAGGCTGTCCCGCAGGTCGCGGTCGTCTTCAACGACGAGAATGTGGGCGTGGCCGGCCATCGTCCTGGATGGGCACCGATTGTAAGTACGAGATCGTCTTACGGTAGCGGGCCGGAGATCATGGATGTCCGCGTCTGCGTCAGATGGCGGCGAAGCGCCGGTAGAACCAGCGCTTCACCAGCTGGACGGCGGCCAGGTAGGCCACCACCGTCGCCAGCAGGATGGCGAAGAACAGCGCGGGTGGTGCCACGAAGCCGAGCGTGCGCCCGAGCGGCGTGAACGGCAGCAAGATGCCGGCCGCGACCACCGCCAGCGACGCCGCCGCGAGCGCCCGGCTCGGCCGGCTGTCGAGCGGATTGCCGCGCGTCCGGATCACGAAGATGACCAGCACCTGCGTCGCCAGCGATTCGATGAACCAGCCGGTGTGGAACAGGGCCTCCCCCGCGCGAAGGACCGCATACAGAAGGAAGAACGTCAGCCCGTCGAACACCGAGCTGACCGGACCGATGACGGTCATGAACCGGCGGATGAACTTGATGTCCCAGCGATGCGGCTTGCGCACGAACTCCTCGTCGACCTCGTCGGTCGGGATGGCGACCTCGGACAGATCGTAGAGGAAGTTGTTGACCAGGATCTGGATCGGCAGCATCGGCAGGAACGGCAGAAACAGCGCCGCGCCCGCCATGCTGAACATGTTCCCGAAGTTCGAGCTGGTCCCCATCAGGATGTACTTGATGATGTTGCCGAGGGTCCGCCGTCCCTCGATGACGCCGTCCCGCAGAACGCCCAGATCGCGCTCGAGCAGGATGAGGTCCGCCGCCTCGCGCGCCACGTCCACCGCCTCGTCCACCGAGATGCCGACGTCGGCGGCGTGCAGCGCCGGGGCGTCGTTGATGCCGTCGCCGAGAAAGCCGACCACCCGCTTGCGCCGCTTGAGGGCGAGGAGGACGCGGCTCTTCTGTGCGGGCGTGACCCGGCAGAACAGAGTCGTCTGCTCGACGCGCGCATCCAGCGCGTGATCGTCCATCGCCTCCAGCTCGGCGCCGGTCAGCACGCCGGTGACCGGGAGACCGACCTCCTTGCAGACGTGCTGGGCGACCAGCTCGTTGTCGCCGGTCAGCACGCGGACCGAGACGCCAAGGTCGGCGAGACTCTTGATCACGACGCCCGCGCTCTGCTTGGGAGGATCCTGAAAGACTGCGAAGCCAAGAAACGTCAGATCGGCTTCGTCCGCGCGCGCGCACGCCGTGCAGCCCGGCGGCCGCGCCTTCCAGGAGATTCCGAGCACCCGGAATCCCTCCCGGCCCAGCGCTGCGAAGCGTTCGAGCAGCGCCGCGCGCGTCTCTTCCCCGATTGGATGAACGGTCCCGCTGGCGTCCTCGTAGCGCGACGACAGCCGCAGAACGTCCTCGAACGCGCCCTTGACGACGAGCAGGGGCGGCTCGTCACCGCGGCGCACCAGCACCGACACGCGCCGCCGCTCGAAGTCGAACGGCACCTCGTCGACCTTCGTCCATGCGTCGATGTCCAGCTTCTCGTGATCCAGGATGGCGTCGTCCATCGGGCTCCGGAGACCCGCCTGCAACCGGCTGTTCAGGTACGCGAGCTCGAACACCCGCCGGCTGTCACGTCCCTCCGCGTCGATCAGCTGTTCGATCCGGATGTGGGCCTCCGTCAACGTGCCGGTCTTGTCCGTGCAGAGGACGTCCATGCTGCCGAGGTCGTGGATGGCGGCGAGCCGCTTCACCAGCACCTTCCGGCGCGACATCCGGATCGCGCCGCGCGACAGCGTCACCGACACGACCATCGGCAGCATCTCGGGCGCCAGCCCGACGGCCAGGGCGACCGCGAACAGAAACGAGTCCAGCCAGGGCCGGCCGCGCGCCGCGTTCACCCCGATCGTGAACAGGACCATGATGAGGGCCAGCTTCAGGATCAGGATCCCGAACGAGCGCGCGCCCTGCTCGAACGCGGACGGGGGCGGCTCTTTTTCCAGCGACGCGCCGATCCCGCCGAGCAGCGTCTGCCGTCCGGTGCGAACCACGATCGCCCGCGCGCTGCCGCCGACGATCGAGCTGCCCATCAGGACGGCGTGCCTGTCCTCGGTCGGGGCGGCCGCGCCCGCCGCCGGTCCGTCGGCGGACTTCTCGACGGGGAACGGCTCACCGGTCAGGCGCGCCTGGTTGACGAACAGATCGCGCGCCTCCAGCAACCGGGCGTCGGCGGGGACCAGATCGCCCGCCGATAGAAGGACGACGTCGCCGGGGACGATCTCCGCGGCGGGCACCTCGCGCGGCGCGCCGTCGCGAAGCACCGTGCTCCGGACCGACGCCGCCTGGCGGAGCCGCTCGGCCGCGCGCCCCGCGCGATGCTCCTGCACGAAGTCCAGCACGATGCTGAGCAGAACCATCACCAGGATCACCACCAGGCTCCGGATGTCGCCGGTGACACCCGACAGCGCCGCGGCGCCCAGCAGCAGCAGCACCAGCGGATTGCCGAACCGGAGAAGCAGCTGGACGGCGACTGATCGACGATGCCCCTGCGCCACCAGGTTGGGCCCGTATTGTTCCTGGCGCCGCGCGGCCTCCTCGCCCGACAGGCCGCCCGGACCGTCCTGGGTGGATTCGGTCAAAAGGCCGCCATGCTGAACAGCAGGCGCAGACCACCCTCGGGCGCGTAGGCGATCTGGATGCCGTCCCGCGCTCGCGCGTCCCAGTAGGCGCCCATCGGCCGATAGTACCGGAACCCGAGCCCGAAGCTCGGAAACCAGCGACTCCAGTCGATGTTCGAAAAGCGCGGGCCCGCCACGGTGCCGACGTCCGCGAACAGCGTGGCGTCGAAGCTGGCGGCGATGTACCAGCGGTATTCCGCCGTCCCGAGCAGGCCGCTCTCTCCCCGGAGGCGGCCGGTGGGAAAGCCCCGCATGTCCTGCAGCCCCGACGGGACGAACAGCTCGTCGAAGGGAATCGGCGCATCCGACAGCCGTTCGACCATCACGGCCCGCGCGCGCAGCAGGAAGACCCGGTCGTCGCCGCCCAGCGCACCGACGCTTTCTGCGGCCAGCGTCACGTGCCGGCTGGGATCGCCCGCCACCCCGCGCGCGAAGTTCGCGTCAGTCGCCAGGCTGAACCCACGGCCGTCGCGGGCCGGACTTCGCAGGTCGAGCATCAGACCGCCGCCGGCGCGCACCAGGCGCAGCCCGTGGTTGAAGCCCGGCATCGCCGCCTCGTCGACGCAGGGAGCGGCGAGGCCACGCGCCGCGCATTGATCAGCGGGCAGGCCGAACGTCTCCGCGACGGAGGGACCGCCGTTGACGTCGGTCGCGCGGTAGTCGCGCCGCTGCAC
>DATFXS010000611.1:0-4673 GCA_035315605.1 Polyangia bacterium | reverse complement strand
TGCAGCGTCCCGGCCGTGAAGAAGATCGTGAACCGCAGCCCGGGCGTGAACCGCCCGACCAGCACCACCTTGCTGCCGAATTTACGGAAGTAGGCGCGCGTGCGCAGCTGGCGTTTGGGCGTGAAGTAGCGGCGCGCCAGGTTGCTGGCCAGCACCCGCCGGCCGTAGCGCCGGCCGAAGAAAAAGGCGATCGTGTCGCCCGCGAGCACGGCGGCGAAACAGACCGCGAACGCCATGTGGACGTTCAGTTGAACGCCCTGAAATTGTTCTCGGTTCGGATACGACAGGTAGCCCGCAGCGATCAGCGAGATGTCTTCCGGGATCGGAAGGCCGAAACCGCACAGCAGCAGGATGGTGAACAACCACGCGTACGCCCCGAAGGGCGTCATGTGCGTCAGATGAGCGATAAACGACTGCACGCGCGGGGGGCCGGGAACGTCAGGAGTCTCTCAATATCACATCATCCGCTCGATGGTCGGGTCGCGCGTTGACATTGTCCCTCGTGGAACGTACGGTTTTCCCCGACGAGGGGGTCCCCAATGCCCAAGAATCGTGACAACTTGCGCGGCTTGCGCGCCGCCTGGCCCCCGGCAGGGGGGGCGAGCTCGCTGGCGCTGGCGGTGGTCGCCGTGGCCATCGCGCTGGCCGCGGCCGGCTGCCCGGCGGAGTACCCGTCGTGCGAGACCGACAAGGATTGCCACGCGAAAGAACACTGCGTGAACAACAAGTGTCAGCAGTGCCGCGACTCGAACGACTGTCCGGCCGGGCAGGCGTGCAGCGCGGGCAAGTGCACCCCGATCCCCGGTTACTGCCGCAGCAAGGCCGACTGCCCCGCCAATCAGGAATGCATCGCCAGCAAGTGCAAGGCGTGCGCGAACGACAAGGAATGCCCGGGCGGCCAGCACTGCGTCAAGGGGACCTGCACCGCGAAGCGGGCCTGCAAGAGCGACAACGACTGTCCGCAGGACGAGGACTGCGTCAACGGCTTCTGCAGCAAGGACAAGGCGCCGGCGCCGCCGCCCGCGCAGTGCACGCTGGACGCCGTCTACTTCGACTTCAACGAGTCGGCCCTGACGACCGAGGCGACGGCCGTGCTGGCGCGCGACGCCGACTGCCTCAAGAAGGTGGGCCGGGGCGTTCAGCTCGTCGGCCACACCGACCCGCGCGGCACCCAGGAGTACAACCTGGCGCTGTCCGAACGACGCGCCCAGTCGGTGCGCGACCACCTCGGGCGGCTCGGCGTCGAGGGGAACCAAATGTCAGTGTTGCCGCGCGGATCGCTGGACGCGAAAGGAACCGATGAGCCGAGCTGGGCGCAGGACCGCCGTGTCGACTTCACCTGGAAGTAGCCGCCTCCGCCGCGCCGCGGGCGCCCTCGCGCTGGCCGCGTTCTTGTGCGGCGCGGGCGGGCCCGCGTGCGTGACGACATCCGAGGGCGACAAGATGCGCGCCGACATCGCCGATCTGCGCGCGAAGCTGGACAAGATCGAGAAGCGCGACAAGGAGTACACCGAACAGGTCGCGAAGCTGCGCACGGTGCTGGATCAGGCGACCAAGCTCTTGACGCGCAATTCCGCCGACGTGGGCGCGAAGGCGGCCAAGGCGGAGCAGGACATCGCGATGCTGCAGGGACAGATCGCCGAGCTGACCCACAACATGGAGCAGCAGAGCCGCCAGACCGCCGATCAGGAGAATCGGCTCGAGACCCGGCTGGCCACCCTGGAGCAGACGCAGGGCAAGCTCGTGGACAAGGTCGCGCCGTCGCTGCCCGACGACAAGGAGCAGCTCTGGCAGCAGGCGGCGGCGCGTCTGGCGTCGGGGCAGCGCGACGACGGGCGCCGCTTCTACCGCGTGTTCATCAACCGCTTTCCCCAGGACCCGCGCGCGGCCCAGGCCTACCTGGCGATCGGCATGTCGTTCGTGCAGGAGGGCAAGCACCCGAACGCGGCCGCCGAGTTCCAGAAGGTGCTGACCGTCTACCCGTCCGCGCCCGAGGTGCCGGAGGCGATGTGGCAGCTTTCGCTGGCGTTCGTCCAGCTGCACTTCTGCACCGACGCGCGCTCGCTGCTGGGCGATCTGGTCAAGCGCTACCCGAAGTCGCCGCGCGCCAACGACGCGAGGGGCGAGCTGAAGACGATCGCCAAGCTCCCCAAGGCCAGCTGCACCAGCTGAGCGATCGGACGTTCATGCGCCGCGCGGGCGTCGTGCTGTTCGTCGTCTCGCTCTCGGTCCTGGCCTGCCGGACCCCGGCGCCGCAACAGACCGCGCCCCGGTCCGGCCCGACGGAGGCGGAGCATCCCGCTGCGCCGTCGCCGGTGCCGGCTGATTGCGGTACGCGACCAGGCGACTGGTGTCCGGCGCCCGCCGGCGATCCATGCGGCGCGCACAAGGACCTCACCAGCTGTCGTGCCGACCCGCGCTGCGGGGGCCGGCCCTACAGCGGCGAGTCGGTCGTCGCGTGCAAGTTCGACGGGCGCGGTTTCGGCGAGAATTGCCCCACCGTCGGTTGCGTCTCGCTGGGTAAACGATGATGTTGTGCGCTCGAGTCACTTGGACGGGCCCGCGGGCGGAGCGAAGCGTTGCTCTGAGACGAGCGGGAGGGACGGCTGTTCGGTCGGCCGCAGCGTAGGCGGCCGCTTGGATCGTTGCGGCCGACGGGATTCCGAGCTTGCTCGCGGAGGACGGCCGAACAGCCGTTCCTCCCGCGCCCGCCGAAGAGTCAGAGCGAGCGGAGCTAGCCCACGATGCAGCGGAACGTCACCGTCACGTTCATGATCGTGCCGGCCGTGACCATGTCGCAGCGCGGGCCGTAGACCTGGATCGCGGTGTGGGCGGCGTTGGTGTAGTCCCACCCGTCGGTGTGCGTGGTGTCGCGCGGGATCGGCATCCCGTCGCCGAAGACGTCGATCAAGTCGACGCTGGTCATCGGGTTGGGCGCGGCGCCGATGTTGAACTGACAGCTCGCGACCTTGCCGAGGATCGTCTGCAGCGCGGCGACCAGCGAGGCGGTGTCGGTCACCTGATAGAACGACGTCGCGCCGCCCGTCTGGGGCATGCCGCCGTTCATCGCCATCTGGTTCAGCGTCGCCGCGCCCATCGTGTCGCCGATGCCGATGACGAAGGTCTTGAAGCCCATGTTGAACGCGTCGGTGACGGCCTGCTCCGCGCCCGCCGAATCGTCGTTGTTCATCATGGTCGGCTGGTTCGGATCGCAGGTCGGAGCGCCGTCCGTCGCGAGCAGCAGATACTTCGGGTTCATGTCGGTCAGCGTCGCCATGTAGGCGGCCGCGACATTCATGGCGTTGCGCGTGGGCGTCGGGCTGCCGGGCGTCGTCGCCCCGATCGCCGTGGTGATGGCGGCGCCGTTCATCGGCCCGATCGGCACCTCGGGCGCCGCGGTGACATTGCACGAATTGCCGCTGCTGCCGAAGAACTTGAGACCCCAGTTGACGGTGGTGTCGGTCGTCGTGACGACCTGGTTCAACGCCGCCGTCACTTGATTCCACCGCGAGTTCGCGCCGCACGTGCGCATGCACGACGCGTCTGCGTTCCAGAGCATCGACCCGGACCGGTCCTGGATGATCAAGATGTCGGGCGGCAGCGCCGTGGCCCCCTGATTGACGGACGCGCAGTTCATGTCCGGGTTGGACATGCCGTTCGCGTCGCTCGTCTGCCCGGCGTCGATGATCGGCATGCCGATCGACCCGCCCGTGCCGGTGCCGCTCGAACCGCCGACGCCCGTCGCGCCGGTGCCCGCGCCGCCGCCCGTCCCCTGCGCCGCCGGCGCGCCGCGGAACTGGCAGCCCGCGTCCGCGATCCCGATCGCCGCGCCCATCATGACCGCGACCCAGAAACGTACCCTCGCCGTCGACCGGCTCATTGCGAACCTCCCGGAGGTGAGCGTGTTGCGCAACCTCACTGTTTCCGTGATTGTCCGACCGGCGCGCGATCTGCTGGAACGCGCGCAAGAAAACACTTTGCGAAGAAACCTGAGCCGCGCGACGCGGCAGCGGGCGCTTCTAGCCGGTTCGTTGACCTCGCGCGCCCGCCGGCGGTTCCGACCGCGGTGCTAAGCTTCCGGACGCAACTGACGGCGTGTGCTGTCCGATGACCCCGGTCGAGGACGCGCGGATGGGAAAGGTCATGCAGCCGATCAAACTTCGCAATTCGAATGACGTCGCGCAGGCACTCGAGGGCGCCCTGCCCGAGAACGCGATACGGAGCCTTCAAATCGAAGCGCTCGTCGACACCGGCGCGACGATGCTGGCACTTCCGTCCGATGTCGTGGCGGCGCTCGGTGTCCCGTTTCAGGGCCTGCGACGGGTCCGCTACGCCAATGGCGAGAGCGCCGAGCGCGCGTGGGTCGGCAACATCGAGATCGAAATCCTCGGCAGGAAGACGATCTGCACGGCGATCGTCGAGAAGGCCGGGACGACGCCGCTCATCGGCCAGATTCCGCTGGAAGAGCTGGACCTGCTGGTCGATCCGAAGTCGCGCGAGCTGCGGGTCAACCCCGCGTCGCCGGACATCCCGCTGCTGGACATTCTCTCGGCCGCCTGATTCAGACGGCGACGGCGCGCGCGAAAGCGGCGCCGACGGCGCGACCCGCCGCCGCTGGATCGGGGGCGGTGTCGATCGCGGCGATGATGGCGGCCGCCGCGGCGCCGGCGCGC
>DATFXS010000610.1:0-3665 GCA_035315605.1 Polyangia bacterium | reverse complement strand
GAAACCCCCGCCGCGAAACAGACCGTCGTTGGCCAGACCCGCGTAGCCCTTCACCCCGAAGAGGCCGACCCAGATCGTCCCCAGGATCCCGTGGACCAGGTGCACCGACGTCGCCCCGACGGGATCGTCGAGGCGCAGCCGATCGAACAGCCCCACCGCCTCGGTGACGGTCACGCCCGCGACGGCTCCAATGATGATGGACGCGCCGGGCATGACGAACGCGCAGGGCGCGGTGATCGACACAAGTCCCGCCAGGCAACCATTCACGGTCAGCGAGAAGTCCGGCTTGCCGGTTCGCCACCAGGCGTAGAGGGTCGCGACCAGCGTGCTGGCGGCGGACGACAGCGCCGTCGTGACCGCGATGCGAGAGATGGCAGCGGGATCGACGGCCATCGTCGACCCCGGATTGAACCCGAACCATCCCAGCCACAGGATCATTCCGCCAGCGAACACGTAGCCCATGTTGTGGCCGGGGACGCTCGCCGGACGACTGCTCGGCGGATAGCGCCCGAGGCGCGGGCCCAGCACGATGATTCCGGCGAGCGCCGCCCAGCCGCCGACGCTGTGGACGACCGTCGATCCCGAGAAGTCCTTCATGCCGGCACGCGCGAGGAAGCCGCCGCCCCAAACCCAGTGGCCGGCGACGGGATAGATGATCGCCGTCAGAATCACCGAGAACACGAGGAACGAGCTGTACTTCATGCGCTCGTTGACCGATCCGGAAACGATCGTTGCCGACGTGCCGCAGAAGACCAGCTCGAAGAAGAACTTGGCCAGCAGCGGGACGCCGGCCCATCCGAGCCCGCCGAACACGCCCCGGTACGCCGTCGCGGTCGCAGGGCTATTGTCCGCGCCGCTCAATAACCAGCCGCCCGACGTGCCCATGAATGTGCCGTCGGAAAACATGAGCCCGAACCCGATCGCGTAGAATCCGAGCGTCGCGATCGCGAACACGACGAAGTTCTTGGACAGGATCATCGTCGCGTTCTTGCGGCGGCACAGGCCGGTCTCGACCAGACCGAACCCCGCGTTCATGAAGAACACGAGGAATCCGGTCAACAGGGTCCAGGCGGTGTCGGCCCCGACCTTCAGATCCTCGGGAGACAAGCGAGCCAACGCCTCAGGAATACTAGGTGCTCCCGATCAGGCAGAAGCGCCCGTCCGGCGATTGCTCGAACAGAGGTGAGCTACGCAAGAGGCGCCAGATCGGCGTCCAGGCCAGCCCGATCTCGCGGACCAGCCAGCGCAGCTGAACATCCGAAAGCCCGCGGCCGGCTGCCTCGAGGAAGCGGACGACGCGCGATTCCTCCTCGTTGAGGTGCGCGCGGCGGTCGAGCGGCCGATCCACCGTTACCATCCCGTCGCTGATGCGCGCTTCCGGCACCGCGCGGCAGACGCCCCGAACCACCGCCGGCGAGGGAAGCGGGCCCGTGCGGCTGCGAAACAATACCGCCGCCAAGCGCGCGATTGACAGCCGCTGAACGACGGACAGAACCTTGCGCACGTTGGCGAGCAGCGGGTTCGAGCGCTGCACGAACCAGAACCACCCGCCTTCGTCGTCTAGCCACCGGAACGCCGGCAGGTCGCGTAACAGCCCCTCGACGAAACCACGATCGACCGGACTGCGTGTGATCATCTGCACCTGCCTCGCCACACCCTCGACGGTGGCGACGCCGACGGCGCGGACCGTGCGCACGGCGATCCGGTACGCCGCGCGGGCAGCGGTCAGATCCGACAGCCGGATCACCACGCGTGTTCCCCCCAGCTCGATCACGCGGAATGAAAGCTCGTGCCCGAGTCGGGCCGCGCTTCTGAGCAGGTGACCTACGTCGATCGGGCGCCCGCGCCGGCCGTGCCGAAGCTCGCCGAGGTTCAGCCGGTGCTCGGCGACGGGCAGCTGGCGCGCGATGGCCAACAGCGACTCATTCAACGCGCGATCGGCCGCCGATCCCGGGTGTCCGGTACTGGAGACCAATGTCTCCGGGTTCGCTTCGAGCGCAGCCAGGAGATCGACGAGCGCGCGCCCGCCGAACCGCCGGATCTTCACATATCGCCCCACCGTCCATCGCTCGCCATCCAGACGCCCCGCGAGAGCACGCCGCAACGTATCGCTGGTGCGCCTTTCGATCGGTAGTCCGAGCGCCACGTGCGGGGCAGGCATCGGCGTGTCGCGAATTGCGGCGGGCAGAGATCGCAGTCGCGTCTGCACCCGGTCGATTACCAACATGCTGACGCGCCAGCAGACTTCGGGCGCCAGCCGCTCCCAAGCGCCGGCGCCGAGCTCGTCACGAATGAGAAGTTCGCTGTCGGGATCGATCGCGAACGGGCTCGGGCGACGATCGACGACCAGCGGCCGCAGCAAGCGCGGCACGATCGGTTCTCCCCGGCGTGGATAGTTCATGACCGACCCCCTCAGAAGAAGATGTGCGCCACCAGCGCGAACAGCGGGAGCAGGATCGCGCCCGACCAGGCCACGTAGCCGAAGAAGCTGGGCGTGCCGACGTGATGCTGCTCGGCGATCGCCTTGACCATGAAGTTCGGGCCGTTGCCGATGTACGTGACCGCTCCCATCATCACGGCGCCGCACGACACGGCGGCCAGCAGCTGCGCACCCGTCTGGTGCGCCGCCAATGCGCCCAGACCCGCCGTCGACAGCATTCCGCTGCCGCCGTCCGCGACGCCGAGCGCGAGCGAAGCGAAGGTCAGGTAGGTCGGGGCGTTGTCGAGGACGCTGGACAGAGCGCCCGAAGCCCAGAAGAACTGCACCGGTCGCGTGATGCCAAGCGACGCGCCCTGCTGCTGCAGAAAGCTGAGCGCCGGGATCATCGTGACGAACACGCCCAGGAAGATCGCCGCGACCTCCACCATCGGCGCCCAGGAGAATCGGTTGACGGCGCGGACCGCGCGCGGCGTGGTGATCCATGAAATGCCGGCGAACAGAAGCATCCCGCCGACCTGTAAGAGGGACTGAGCGTGCGGGTATGGCGCCAACCGTGTCCCCAGCATCCCGGTCGCGAAGACGACGCCCACGATGCCCAGCAGCCAGAAGAGGTTGATGGCCCCCTCGAGCCTGAGCGGGCCCACCTCGATCTTCGGATTCGATGGGCGGATCGCGACCCGCTTGCCCCGGTCGCGGACGAACGCAAACCGATCCAGAACGACGAACACAACCAGTAGCGCGCCGTTGACCAGCGCCCAGGCAGGCGCGAGCCGCAGCGTCCACATGAACGGCACGCCGCGCAAGAAGCCGAGGAACAGCGGCGGGTCGCCGAGCGGGGTCAGCAAACCGCCCGCGTTCGAGACGATGAAGATGAAGAAGACGACGACATGAGTCGCGCGCGGCCGGTGCACGTTGGCCCTCAACAGCGGGCGCACCAGCAGCGCGGATGCGCCGGTCGTTCCAACCAGGCTGGCGAGCACGGCGCCGGTGGCCAGGAAGGCCGCGTTGACGAATGGCGTGCCGATCAGGGCCCCGCGTAGGCAGATGCCGCCCGAGATCGCAAACAACGCGCCCAGGAGCGCCATGAACGACACGTAGTCGCATCCCGTGCTCAGTAGCTGGCTCATCCCGCCGCTCGGCAGGCTGATGAGGTGCACGACGGCGGGGATCCCGGCAGCGATCGCGAGAATCAGCTTGTTGCGGTTGCTCTCCCACAGGCGGGGCG
>DATFXS010000609.1:0-2727 GCA_035315605.1 Polyangia bacterium | reverse complement strand
GGCCGAGCCGCCGCCGCTGTTGCCCGCGCCGGCATTGTTGCCGGTACCACCGGTGTTGCCGGTCCCCGACCCGCCGGAGCCGGTCGAGCCGCCGTCGGTCTCGCCGACCTGGCCCGGCCCACAGCCGAAGGCCAGCAGAGCTACGACCGCGCAGGCCCCCGATATCCTTAAGAAGAGGCGCGGCGTTCGCTGCATGAAGCTCTCCTTTGAGAAGAGAAGGGAGGGGAAGGATCAAAAAAATTAATGCGCCCCGGCTAAACGGCCGAGGCGGACCGCCATGGTAGCACACCCTTGACCACATCCAGCTCCGTCCTCAGGTTTTTCCTTAGCCGCTGAGCGGGGAGCGGGAGGCGTCGCTTGCCGCCGGGCGGAGCGGGGAGGGAGCCAATGCGGATGACGGGCGGGCGATATGGGCTGATGGCGATGGTTCTGTGTGCGGGCGGCCTGCTGACGCCGCCAGTCGCCGCGCAGGAGGTGCGGCCGAACGGGCCCGATCAGCAGCTGGTGACGAGGCTGCATCAGCTCGGGCAGGACGAGATCGCGATGGCCAAAATGGGTGAGACGCGGGGCGCGCGCGCGGATGTCCGCGACTTCGCCGCGACCGTGCAGCGCGATCGACGAGCGTCTGACGACCAGCTGGTGGCCTACGCCACGCGCAAGAACATGAACCTGCCGGTGGTCGAGGAGCCCGGCGGCGCGCTGGAGCATTCGACGCTGGCGCTGGCGCCGCTCGCGAACAGCCCGACACGCGTGTTCGACTACAACTTCGTCTCCACGATGGTGGCCGAGCTCCAGGCGGTGATCGACGCGTCGACCGCGGCGGAGCGCCTGGCGCGCGATCCGGAGCTGCGCGCGATCATCGACGGCAACCTGAAGGCGTCGACGGAGCGCCTGATGATGGCGGAGGGACTGCAGGCCGGGATCCCGACGCCCGCGCCGCGCGCGCTCCAGCTGCCGGCCTATCCGGCCGGCGTCAGCCGCACGCAGACCGGCGCTGACATTCCGCCGCCGGCCGCGCTGGCGCGTTAGCCGCCGCGCGCGCCGCGCGCGGCGCGGTTGACACCGTATTTGTATGCATATATATGCATATGCACGTTCATGCATTCGACGGCGCGCGCCGACCTGTTCGATTCCCTGGCTGATCCGATGCGCCGGCGCATCGTCGAGGTGCTGCGCGGCGGCGAGCGCCCGGTGAACGACATCGTCGCCGAGCTGGACATCCACCAGTCGGGCGTCTCGCGGCACCTGCGCATCCTCAACGACGCAGGATTCGTGCGCGTCCGCTCCGACGGGCCTCGCCGGCTGTACGCCCTGCGCCCCGAGCCGTTCCAGGAGCTGGACGCGTGGGTCGGCCACTACCGCGGACTGTGGGAGGCGCGCCTCGACCGTCTGGCCGCCGCCCTGGAACGGAAGAAGGCGGCGCGCGCCGGCCGCAAGGAGAAGAGAGAATGAGACGCACCATCCGGATCGAGAGAACGTTCGATGCGCCGATCGAAGACGTCTGGGAGCTCTGGACGACGGCTGAAGGGATGGAATCGTGGTGGGGCCCGGACGGTTTCCGGGTGAAGGTCCGGAAGCTCGAGCTGCGCGTCGGCGGCGCCCTTCATTACGACATGATCGCCACGGGGCCGGAGCAGGTCGCCTACATGAAGCAGGCGGGGATGCCGCTCGCGCAACCGTGCCGCGCGTTTTACACGGAGGTGACGCCAGCGCGCCGGCTGGCGTTCACGTGCATCGTCGACTTCGTTCCGGGCGTGGAAGTCTACGAGGCCGCGACGGTCGTCGAGCTGACGGCGCGCGGTCCAAAGACGGAGCTCGTCCTGACGTTGGAGGCGATGCACGACGAGCAGTGGACCAAGATGGCGGTGATGGGTTGGGAACAGGAGCTCGGCAAGCTGGCCGCGGCGCTTCAGAAGAGGTGAAGGAGAATCGTCATGCAGAAGATCACGACGTTCCTGTGGTTCGATGACCAGGCCGAGCAAGCGGCGAAGTTCTACGTGTCGGTCTTTCCCAACTCGAAGATTCTGGCGGTGGTCCCGTACAGCGACGCCGGGCCCGGACGCGCCGGCAGCGTGATGACCGTCGACTTCGAGCTGGACGGGCAGGAGTTCGTCGCGCTGAACGGCGGACCGCAATTTCCGTTCACCGAAGCGATCTCGCTGGTCGTCAACTGCGATACGCAGGCCGAGATCGATCGCTACTGGGACAAGCTGTCCGCGGGCGGCAAGATCCAGCAGTGTGGCTGGCTGAAAGACAAGTACGGACTGTCCTGGCAGATCGTGCCGACGCTGCTGGCGAAGGAGATGCGGCGGGGCGGCGATCCCGATCGCTTGAACCGGATCATGAAGGTGGTGCTGCAGTCCGTGAAGCTCGACATCGCGAAGCTGAAAGCCGCCGCAGGGTAGTCAGCCCGGCAGCTCGCCCGGGCGCTTTCCGATCAGTGTCTTGATCATGCGGGCGAACCGGCCCTCCGGGCGTGACAGCACGGGCGCGCGATCGGTCACGTGCAGCACCGCCGCGGTCAGGTTGTCGGACGTGCCGAACGCGTTCGCGGCGTCGATGATGGCGCGACAGGCCTGGGCGGGCGGCGAGGCGCAGGCGAGGCGCGCGATCTCGTCTTCCGGCAGCACGTTGTAGAGGCCGTCGGTGCAGACGACCAGGCGATCGCCGCGGCCGACGGGCGCGCTCAGCCGATCGATCGACGCGATCATCTCGCGTCCCAGGCTG